>JAAYOH010000004.1 GCA_012520375.1 Clostridiales bacterium | reverse complement strand
GGCTATACCATCCTGAGCGATGGGGCGCCCGGGGCGGGGCGTTTGGCGGAGCAGGAGGCGCTGAAAGCCGGGGGCCGGGTGATCGAGGTGGCTGCCGGGGGAATGAACCGCCGGATCGGGCAGCGGGACATGCTCGCCATGCTGGAACTGAACCAAGGAGTTGCCCTGTCACTGACCCATCCCGATGCGCCCTATACCGCCAGCCATGCCCGGCTGCACAACCGCTGTCTGTACGGATTGGCTACGGCGGTATTCGTCTTTGGCGCCAAACGGGGCAGGAGCATGAGCTGTGAGGGCGCCATGCAGGCGCTGCAGCGGGGCTGGATCGATCACGTCTACCTGCAGGATTTGCCGGGTTGTCCCGACGGCGGGGAAGTTCTGCTGAAAGGCGCCACCCCCCTGGGCAGACTGGACCGGGAGATATTCGAAAACATGCACGGGTCCTGGCGGGAGACCATGGCCCGACAAACGTCGCTGTTTGACCGATAACGATGGGATCAACCCGAACAAAAGGAGTTGGAGAATTTGTCTGAAGAAGATCGCAGCACCCAATATCCCCTGGATGAGTACACCGAAGTGCAGATCGGCCCGGACGAGCCCCTGGAAGAGGAGCAGAAAGAGGATCTGGGGTACATGTCCGCTTGGGGCGAACGGGCCAACCGCATCGGTGAAAAGGGCTGGAACCTTATCCAGATTGCCTTTGGCATCCTGTTGGGCTTTGCGGTGTCCGCCTGCCTGTACCTGATCAAGTCCGAGGGCTTTCTGGCGCTGAACGTCATCCTGGCCTTCCTGATCGCCAGGTTCGGCCCCCGCGGCCTGGAGATGCTCTTCGAGCGGAAAATGCCCAAGGCCAACGTGGCCATGCTCATCACCCTGGCGGTCACCATCGCGGTCTATGGGATCTACCTGATGGCGTTTGACGGAAAACCCCTGGTGGAGTGAGGAGGGACGAAGTATGGAGAAGATCCGCACCACGGTGCGCATCCTGGGCAAGGAATACAACATGACGAGCTACGACCCCGAAGAGTACGTACAGCGGGTGGCATCCTATGTGGACCGCAAGATGAGCGAGCTGTCCCTGTCCACCCGGCTACCCTATGCCCAGCTGGCCGTGCTCACCGCCCTGAACGTTACCGACGACATGCTGAAAGCCCACGATGAAAACAATCGGCTGAAGCGGGAACTGGAGCAACTGCGTCTGCGCCTGGAGAACGGGGCGCCGGAGTGATGGAGCTGCTGGCGCCGGCGGGGTGCAGGGAGGCCCTGGAGGCGGCGGTACGGGGCGGCGCGGATGCGGTGTATTTGGGCCTGAACATCCTCAACGCCCGGCGGGGTGCGGGCAACTTCGATCCGGCAGAATTGGTCAGCGCCTGTGGCTATTGCCACGAGCGGGATGTGAACGTGTACGTTACCCTGAACATCCTGGTGATGGAGGGGGAACTCAAAGAGCTGGAGGGGGCGGCCCGGGTTCTGGCAAAGGCCGGGGCGGACGCCGCCATCGTCCAGGACCTGGGGGCGGCCCGGGCCCTGGGCCAGATGCTGCCGGGGCTCAGCCTTCACGCCAGTACCCAGATGGCTATCCACAACCCCCAGGGGGTTCGTTTCCTGAAACGCCTGGGTTTTGACCGGGCGATATTGGCCCGGGAGATGTCCTATCAGGAGATCCGTCGTGCAGCCGGGCAGGGATTGGACCTGGAGGTTTTCGGCCACGGGGCGCTGTGCGTGTCCTGTTCCGGGCAGTGCCTGTTCTCCTCCATGCTGGGGGGGCGCAGCGGCAACCGGGGCCTGTGCGCCCAGCCCTGCCGGCTGCCCTATCGCCTGCTGGGGCCTTTGTGCGACGGGGCGGGGGACCTCCTCTCCCCCAAGGATCTGTGCACCATCGGGGATCTGGAAGCCCTTGAAAGCGCCGGGGTCAGCTCCCTGAAGCTGGAGGGCCGGCTGAAGAGCCCGGACTATGTGTACAAGGTAACCAACCTGTACCGGCGGGCCCTGGACGGGGAAAAGGTGGACGCCCGGCTCCTGGATCAGGTGTTCAACAGGGGGTATACCCGGGGCTACGGACCGGGAGTGGACGACAGCGAGCTGATGAGCGTACCCGGGGAGAAGCACGTACAAAGGGATGAGGGGGAGTGGCCCCCGGCGCCGGAGCGCACCATTCCCCTTGCTGCCCGGCTCCTGGCCCGGGCAGGGCAGCCTCTCACCCTTACTTTATCCGACGGGACGCATGGGGTATGCCAGACGGGCGCTCCGGTGGAAAAGGCCCGGAAGCCCACGGATCCCGCGCGCATGGCCGCCCAATTGGCGAAGACCGGGGGCACGCCCTACAGAATGGAAACGATCGATATCGATGGGGATTCCGATGCCCATGTACCCGTGTCCGCCGTCAACGCCTTGCGGCGGAGTGGATTGGAGGCACTGGGCGAACTTCGGGGGGAACGGGACAGGCCCCTGGAGTTTTTGCCCCTGGCGCTGCCGGACCGGGCGCTTCGCACCCCGGAGGGCAGGCCCCTTTTGTGTGTAGAGAGCCGGGACGCCTCGTTGTTGACGAAGGCACTGGATTGGGGCGCGGAGGAGATCCTTTGGACGCCCCGGGACGTGACGGAGCCGGACAACGCCCCTGCAGCCCCTTTCACCCTGTGTCTTCCTCCTGCCCTGGACGGGGAAGACCTGGACAGGCTGAACGGCTGGGCGTTGGAGCAGGAGGGGCGCATGACCGGAACGGTACTGAACAACCCGGCCCATCTCGCCATGAACTGGCCCGGACAGGTGCGGGCCGGCTTGTGGTTGAACGTGTGCAACAGCCTCACGGTTCAAGCCCTGACTATGCCCTACATGCCTTCCCCGGAACTCACTGCGGCGGCGATACGGGCGCTCCCCGGCGAGAAAGAATTGCTGGTGTATGGGCGGATACCCCTGATGCTGCTTCGGCATTGTCCCTTGAACCACGCCCTGGGGGGCGGCCTCCATGCCGCCTGCCGGCGCTGCGACCGGGTGCGGGAGGGCATCGAAGCCCACGAACTGATCGACCGGAAGGAGGCGTCCTTTCCCTTTACCCGTCTGAAGACGGGCAGCGGCTGCATTCTGACCCTGCACAACAGTGTGCCCCTGATGCTGCTTCGGCATTCGGGCAGGATTCCCCCGGCGGCCCGCTGGCGCATATTGTTCAGCGACGAAACGGAGGAACTGTGCCGGGACGTGGTGGAATGCCACCGGACGGTACTGGATGGGCAAAAACCATCGGGCGCAGCTTGGGACAGGCTGAGCGCTGTGCCGAGCACCACGGGTCATTATTTCCGAGGAGTGGACTAAAGCATGAACGAGCGCAATTTGCGGGTACTGGAATTCGAAAAGATCCGGGAACGGCTGGCGGGGTTCACCCTGTCGGCGCCCGGCAAGGCGCTGGCGCTGGCGCTTGTGCCCTCGGGGGATCCCGGGACCGTGGCGCTGCTGCAGGCCCAGACCGAAGAAGCGGGCGCCATCCAGGCCTACATCGGCGGCTCACCCATGGGGCACTTCAGCGATGTGAGCGGCTCGCTCACCGTGGCCAAAGCGGGGGGGACCCTGTCCACCCGGGCACTTCTGGACGTGGCGGAGCTGTACAAGACTTCGCGCCTGGCACGGGGGGCTCTGGTGACGGAACGGGAGGACACCCCCCATCTGACCCAGATGGGCAGCGGACTGGTCACCAACCGCAATCTGGAAGAGGAGATTTACAACGCCATCCTGTCGGAGGACGAGATCGCAGACCGGGCCAGCCCCGAATTGTACGACATCCGCCGCCACATCCGGCTGTTGAACGATCGGATGCGGGACAAATTGAACCAGTTTGCCCGCAATCCCTCCATGTCAAAATATCTGCAGGACACCATCATCACGATGCGCAACGGCCGTTATGTGGTGCCTGTCCGGGCGGAGTGCCGGCAGAACGTACCCGGCCTGGTCCACGACCAGTCTGCCAGCGGTCAAACCCTGTACATCGAACCCATGGCGGTGGTGGAGGCGGGGAACGATCTGAAACAGTGGACCGCCAAGGAGCAGCAGGAAATAGAGCGCATCCTGGGGGAATTGTCCGGGCGCATCGGGCCCGATGCCGGGGATCTGAAGAACAACATCATCCTGCTGGCGGAGCTGGACATGATCTTCGCCCGGCTCCATCTGGGCCGGGAGATGCAGGGGGTAACCCCCAAGTTGAACAGCGAGGGGCGTATCAACCTGATAGCCGCCCGGCATCCCATGATTGACCCGGCCCAGGTGGTACCCATCGACCTGTGGATGGGCGGCCCGATCCGGCAGCTCATCGTCACCGGGCCCAATACCGGCGGCAAGACGGTGACCTTGAAGACCTGCGGCCTTCTCACCCTCATGGCCCAGGCGGGGATGCAGATTCCGGCGGATCCGGGCAGCGAGGTGGCGGTGTTCGACGAGGTTTTCGCGGACATCGGGGACGAACAGTCCATCGAGCAGTCCCTCTCCACTTTCTCCTCCCACATGACCAACATCGTGGCCATCCTCAAGGGGGTGACGGAGAATTCTCTGGCCCTCTTTGACGAGCTGGGGGCGGGCACCGATCCCACCGAGGGAGCCGCTTTGGCGGTGTCCATCCTGACCGAACTCATGGGGCGGGGCGCCACGGTGATGGCCACCACCCATTACGCCGAGCTGAAGGCCTACGCCCTGTCTACCCCGGGTGTGGAAAATGCCTCGGTGGAGTTCGACGTACAGACCCTGCGGCCTACGTATCGCTTGTCCATCGGGGTGCCTGGAAAATCCAATGCCTTTGAGATCTCCCGGCGGCTGGGCCTGCCCGAGAGGCTTATCCGGGACGCGGGAGAGCGGCTGACCAGGGACCAAGTGCGTTTTGAAGACGTGATCGCCAATGCCGAGTATCACCGGCAGATCGCCGAAAAGGAGCGGGCGCTGGCGGAACAGGCACACCGGGAGACCCAACAGATCCGGGACGAGGCGGACAGATTGCGCCGGGAGATGGAGGAACAGCGCAAGACCCTGATGAAAAAAACCAAGGAAGACGCCCGGCGGGTACTCACACGGGCCCAGCAGGAAAGCGAGGCCCTGATCGCCGAACTCAAGAGGGCGCGTCGGGGAGACCGGCAGGTGAAAGACCACGAGCTGGGCCGCATGCGCCGGCAAATCCAGCAAGCCCTGGACGACACCAAGGAAAAACTGGGGGGGAAGGCCGCCCCCGAAGGCGAAGTGCCCACGGAGCTGAAGGTGGGAGACAATGTACTGCTGACCCACCTGAACACCCGGGCGGTCGTGCTCACCGAACCCGACGGCAAGGGGGATGCCATGGTGCAGGCGGGTGCCGTGAAAATAAAGGCCAACATGAAACAGATGCTGCTGGTGAAACCCGAGAAGAAAAAGAAGGAGAGCGCGAGCCATGCCCAACTGAGCATCCGGCAGGTTTCCTGGGAATGCGACCTCCGGGGCATGAGCCTGGAGGAAGCCCTCACTGCGGCGGACCTCTTCCTGGACGGCGCCATGCTGGCTGCCCTGAAAAATGTTACCATCATCCATGGCAAGGGTACCGGGGTGCTCCGCAGGGGGATCCACGAGCACCTGAAGAAGCAGCCTCATGTCAAAGAGTTCCGGTTGGGCCGCTACGGCGAGGGAGAAGACGGCGTCACGGTGGTGACCCTGAAATGAGGAGGGATGGAAGTGAGCAAGAACCGCATTCTTGTGGTGGACGACGACCCCAACATCAGCCGTCTGGTAAAGATGTATCTCGAGAAAGAGGGCTTTGAAGTGGAAACGGCTTACAGGGGTGACGAGGCGCTGAAGGCCTTCCGGGAAAGTGCCCCCAACCTGGTCCTGCTGGACGTGATGTTGCCCGGCATGGACGGCTGGCAGGTGTGCCGGGAGGTGCGCAAGCTGTCCAACATTCCGGTGATCATGTTGACCGCCAAAGACGAGACCTTCGACAAAGTGCTGGGGCTGGAGCTGGGGGCGGACGATTACATCGTCAAGCCCTTCGAACCCAAAGAGCTGGTAGCCCGTATCAAGGCTGTGATCCGGCGCTACCAAGGTGCGGAAACGCCGGACAAGGAAATGATCTTTCCCGGGTTGTCCATCAATATCTCCGCCTATGCGGTGACCTACCGGGGCAGGTCCCTGGACATGCCCCCCAGGGAACTGGAACTGCTGTATTTCCTGGCCTCCCACGCGGGGCAGGTTTTTACCCGGGAGCAGTTGCTGGAAAAGGTGTGGGGTTACGAGTACTTCGGGGATTCCCGCACCGTGGATGTGCATGTGAAGCGCATCCGGGAAAAGCTGACGGACAGCGAAGATCTGGGCTGGGCCATCAAAACGGTGTGGGGTGTCGGGTATAAATTCGAGGTGAAATGATGTATCGAGGCAATCGCCTGTTCTGGCGGCTCCTTTGGGCATTCCTGCTGACCCTGCTGGTCACTGCGGCAGTCATGAGCTTGCTGATGGTCATGATGGTGCGGCAGGAGCGAAGCCTCGCCCTGGAAAACGAACTGCAGGTCCAGGCCCGGGACGTGGCAAAGATGCTCGAGGAATCCGACGATTCCCTGTTCCGGCGCTGGGACAGCGGCCTGTCCAATACCCTGAACTGGAAGATCCGGGAGATCCGGGAGACCTACGGTGCCGAAGTGTGGCTGGTCTCCTCGGGTCGGCGGGTATGGGTGCTGGGAGATACCCACTTTGACCAGGAACAGATCAGCGATCCCGGGGTCGTCGAGCAGGTGGACCGGGTGCTCTCCGGGGAAGAGATCCGGGTCCAGGGCATGATCCCCCAGCTGGGCCCCTACATCGTGACGGTGGGGGTGCCGTGGCGCAACGGCCGGGGCTGGGTGTCCGGGGCCGTGCTGCTGCACATATCCACCCAGTCCCTGGTGGTGGATTATTCCGATATCATCGCCGACGCGGTCCTGGCGGCGGCAGGGGCCATGCTGCTGGGGGTGGTGCTGGCCTGCATCATCGCCCGTACGCAGAGCGCGCCCTTGCGCCAGATCCAGCGGGCGCTGATCGATTTTTCCCAGGGCAGGATGGATACCCGGGTCAGCATCCGGGGCGACCGGGAACTGGAAGAACTGGCGGAGGCATTCAACCAAATGGCGGAGGACCTGGCCAACCTGGAGCGTTCCCGCCGCAGTTTCGTGGCCAACGTGTCCCACGAGCTGCGCTCTCCCCTCACTTGTATCCGGGGCTATGCCGAGGGGATGCTGGACGGCACCATCGAGGAGGCGGATCATCACAAATACCTGGGCGTGGTGCGGGATGAAAGCAAACGCCTCACCACCCTGGTGAACGACCTGCTTGACCTGAGCCGCATGGAGTCCGGGGTGGCGCTAAAACGGGAGAAGTTCGACCTGTGCGAACTGTTGCGGCAGGAGCTGATCACCTTTGAGGGGAGCATCAGCAAAAAGGACATCGAGGTGGAAGTGGAGTTGCCGGAAGAGCCCCTCATCGTCAACGCGGATCCGGGCGGGATCCGTCAGCTGATGACCAACCTGTTGGACAATGCGGTGAAATTCACCCCCCGAGGCGGGCGCATGGGGCTGCGCCTTGTGCCGGAAGGGCGGCTGTGCCGGGTGGAAGTGTATAACAGCGGCCCGGGCATCCCCCCGGAGGACCTGCCCCACATCTTCGAGCGCTTTTACAAGGTGGACAAGGCCCATACTCCAGGCGAGGGGACCGGGCTGGGCCTCGCCATCGTTCAAAAGATTCTCGAACAACACGGACAGAAGATCCGGGTCAGCGAGGCGGGAGGCTTCACCACTTTCAGCTTCCGGCTGGCTTTGGCAGAGGATAAGGCAAAGTGAGGGAACGGGTATGAAAAAATGGTTGATCTGGGTTCTGCTGCTGGCGATGCTGACCGGCGTCCTGCCCATTCGGGCGGAGCAATATACCGGCTATGAAGCGGTGCTTAGTCCCCGGAATCCGGTGCCCGGCATCGTGAAAAGCGTGCGGCCCGGGGTGGTACAGGTGCTGGGATACCGGGGGGAATGGAGCGAGAGCACCGGGGTGATCTACCACAAGGAGAGCTCTGGTTCCGGGGTGTATGTGGATGAAAAGGGATACATCATCACCAACAAGCACATCGTGGAGAATGCGGACAAAGTGGAAGTGGTCCTCTTGGACGAAGAGGTGTTGAGCGCCCAGGTACTGGGCACGGACAGCGGCATCGACCTGGCCGTGCTCAAGGTGGAACCGGTTCCGGGGCTGAAACCGGTGCCCCTGGGGGATTCCGACGCCCTGGAGATCGGCGAACTGGCCATCGCCATCGGGAACCCCGGCGGGCAGGGGGGCGTGCTACCGGGCACCGTCACCGTGGGCATCATCTCCGCCCTGGACCGGGAGGACGTGAGTGCGGGCAACTTTACCCGTTCCGTCAAGGTCATCCAGACCGACGCCGCCATCAATACGGGCAACTCCGGGGGCGCCCTGCTGAACGCCCGGGGAGAGATGATCGGTATGCCCACCCTGAAGATGATGTTCGATGCCATGACGGTGTTCGAGGGCATGGGCTTTGCGGTGCCCACCAACACCATCTTGCCCGTGTATCGGCAGCTGCTGGAGACGGGCAGGGTGAAGCGGCCCCGGCTGGGGCTCACGGTGCTCACCCTCACGGGGCCGGAGGAGCCTCTCCGCAGCCATCCCCCCATAGGGGCGAAGGTGATCTCCGTGGAGCCCGGGGCCCCGGGGAGCCTGGCGGACATACGGCCGGGGGACATCATCCTGCGCATGGACGGGGAGCGGGTCACGGGCTCGGACAAATTGGTGTCCATGCTGGACGCCTGCAGCTATGGGCAGAAAGTGACCCTGGACCTGTGCCGCTACTTCGACCCCCTCACCGACCAGCCCCTGGACAGGTGGGAGATGCTGACGGTGGAAGTGACCCTGTCCGAAGAATGAGCCGGCGCGAAGCATGTCAATTCGTTATTCATTCAATAATGCCCGGGGAGGGCCTGGAAAATCCTTGACATACTGTCCGCCAAAATGTATAATCATACCCAGTTGAATACGGTTCATGATAGAGGCGCGGTCGACATCAGTACCTCCCCGGGAACAGGCAATGGGGGAAGGGAAAGGGGAGACCGCCGAGGGGTCGCCGATGCTGCCTGGCAGGGCGATGCCCGGTCTGCCGGAAAAGATCCGGCAGACTGTCGTCCAGTGGACGGAGCGCTGTCATTCCCGCATGGAGGCGGTGCTATGACAGATGTCATGACACCGCTTTCGGCATACCATACCGAAGGGAGCATCCGATATGTGGAAGAACCTGTTTCCCCGATGGATCGTCCTGCTGCTGGCTCTCATGTGCCTGATGGGCAGTGCCTTGCCCGCCCTGGCAACGGACCCGACGAAGGCTGCAGTGGAAGAGATTGTCGCCGAAGCCCCGGCAAAAGAAGTTGCTGATGCTGCGGAAGGGACAGCCGCGGAAGCCGTAGCGGAGGAAGTCGCAGAGGAGGCTCCGGCTGAAGAAGCAGCTGCAGAGGAAGCGCCCCGATCCGCTTCCGAGGGCGGCGTATTCTACAAGACCTTCTGGGCGCTGCTGCCCCCCCTCATCGCCATCGCCCTGGCGCTGATCACCAAGGAGGTGTACTCCTCCCTGTTCATCGGCGTGCTGGCGGGAGGGCTCATGTATTCCGGTTTCAACTTCGAAGGCACCCTGGTGCATGTTTTCCGGAACGGCGTAGCCGGCTCGCTGTCCGATTCCTACAACGTGGGTATTTTGATGTTCCTGGTCTTCCTGGGCACCCTGGTGGCCATGATGAACCGGGCGGGCGGCTCCGCGGCTTTCGGGCGCTGGGCGGAGAAACGGGTGAAGCCCCGCACCGGCGCCCAGCTGGCCACCATAGCGCTGGGCACGTTGATCTTCATCGACGACTACTTCAACTGCCTCACCGTGGGCAGCGTCATGCGCCCCGTCACGGACAAGAACAAGATTTCCCGGGCCAAACTTGCCTACCTGATCGACGCCACTGCGGCGCCCATCTGCATCATCGCCCCCGTATCCAGCTGGGCGGCGGCCGTGTCCGGATTCGTGGACGAGGGCAACGGCCTGGAGCTGTTCATCAAGGCCATCCCCTTCAACTTCTACGCCCTGCTTACCTTTGTGATGATGGTATTCCTGGCGATCACCAATCTGGACTTCGGGCCCATGGCCAGGCATGAACGGAACGCCACCGAGAATGACGATATCTTCTCCGGGATGAAGGTTGCCTCCGAAGAGCCTAACGAGGCGGCCAATCCCAAGGGCCGGGTGGTGGACCTGGTGCTGCCCATCCTGGTGCTCATCGTCAGCTGCGTGGTGGGCATGATCTACTCCGGCGGGTTCTTCCAGGGAACGGGCTTTGTGGAGGCCTTCTCCGGCTCCGATGCCTCCGTGGGGCTCATGCTGGGCAGCGCTTTCTCTCTGATCGTCACCGTCATCTACTACCTGATCCGCCGGGTGGTCTCCTTCAAGGACCTCATGGGCTGCCTGCCCGAGGGCTTTAAGGCCATGGTGCCCGCCATCCTGATCCTCACCCTGGCCTGGAGCCTGAAGGCCATGACCGATTCCCTGGGCGCCAGGGAGTTCGTGGCCGGGGTGGTCAAGGCCTCCGCCCGCGGCTTCAAGGCTTTCCTGCCCGCCATCGTGTTTGTCATCGGCTGCCTCTTGTCCTTTGCCACCGGTACCAGCTGGGGCACCTTCGGCATCCTGATCCCCATCACCCTCAGCGTGTTCCCCCTCACGGATCCCCTGGGCGTGGTATGCGTCAGTGCATGCATGGCGGGGGCGGTGTTCGGCGACCACTGCTCGCCCATCTCAGACACCACCATCATGGCTTCCGCGGGCGCCCAGTGCGACCACGTGACCCATGTGTCCACCCAGTTGCCCTACGCCTCCGTGGTGGCGGCGGTCAGCTTTGTAACCTATATCTTTGCGGGCTTCGTACCCAACGCCCTGATCGCCCTGCCCGTGGGCATCGCGCTGATGCTCGTCACCCTGCTGGGTGTGCACAGGTGGCACAGGGCCAAAGCGTAGGCCAAAGTGCAGGGAAAATAGAATGGGAGCTGCCGTAGCCGAAAGGCTGCGGCGGCTTTTTGCCCGGGAGGTTGAGCGTTCCCCGAACATATTTCCTCTCTTGCATGCAACCCAACCTTCGTTGACGAAGGGGGAACGGATGTGCTATACTCCCTCCCGCAGGCTGCTCATTTGGGGTAAGCCCGGGAGCCAAGCCGAACCGTGGAGGGAGAACGTGGGCAATTTCAAAAAACGGCTGGAATACCTGATCAAACACAATGCCTTTGTCCAGCAAACCTATAAGATCGTGTTCAGCTTCGTGCTGCGGGTTCTGGGGCTCTTTGTTCCCGCCCGGAAGGGGCTGGTGTTGCTGTCCGATTTCGGGGGCAGGAAGTACGGAGGCAGTCCCCGGATCCTGTTCGAGGCGATGCGGGACGACCCGCGCTTTTCCTCCTGCCAATGGGTGTGGGCCTTTGAGGAGCCGGATCGCTTTGACGTGGAGGGCTGCCGCAAGGTGCGGATGGATTCACCCGCCTACTACCTCGCCGCGCTGCAGGCGGAGGTGTGGATCACCTCGGTGAATATCGAGCGGGGGCTGCATTTCAAGAAGAAGGGCACCATCTACGTCAACACCTGGCACGGCGCCGGCACCAAGAAGATCGGGAACGCCTGCTCTGGGCGCAAGGACTACGATTTCCGGGACGTAGACATGATGCTGGTGCAGAGCGACTTTGAGCGGGAGATTTTCCTCCGGGATTTCAACTGCAACCCCGGGGCCATCCGGCTCTTTGGCTTCCCCAGAAACGACGAGCTCTTTCATATGGGGGAAGAGCAGATCCGGGCAGTGCGCCGGGACCTGGACATCCCGGAGGATAAGCGGGTGATCCTGTACGCTCCCACCTGGCGGGACAGCAAGAACGGGGGCCTGTCCTATGCGTTCGATCCGCCCATAGACCTCGGGCATTGGGAGGAGGAACTGGGGGCGGACTATGTGGTGCTGTTCCGCACCCATCCCTTTACCACCCACTTTACCGTACGCTTTAACCGGTTCATTCGGGACGTGACCCCATACCCCAACCTGAACCACCTGCTGGCCGTCACCGACATCCTGATCACCGACTACTCCACCATCGTGTACGACTGCGTCATCGCCAAGAAGCCCTTCATCTGTTTTGGTTTCGATTACGACACCTATCGGGAGGAGCGGAGCTTTTACTTCGACCTGAACGAGCGCTATCCCGGCGGGGTCGTCCGCACCGAAGGCCAGCTGCTGAAGCGTATCCGGGAATTGGAGCAGGGCGCCCACCGGGATGCCTTCGCTGCTTTCCGGGAACGCTACGTCCAGGCGGGGGGGAACGCCACGGAGCAGGTGATGGAGGAACTGGCCCGGCGGCTGGCGGCGTCGGAGCCATAGAGCCGGAGGATGTTCGGGTACTATTTATAAAAAACGATACGGACGAAACAAGGAGGAACACAGCATGGGCAGCATTTCAAAGGCCGTGGTCACGGTGCTCGGGTTCGACCGGAAGGGCATCATCGCCCGGGTATCCACCATTTTGTATGAGCGGGGCATCAACATTCTGGACATTTCCCAGACCGTTCTGGACGGGTATTTCAATATGGTCATGATGGTGGACATTTCCGAGCCCGTGGGCTCCTTCAGCCAGTTGTCCGACGAGCTGAACGCCCTGGGCGAAGAGCTGGGGCTGCAGATCCGCATCCAGAAGAGCGAGATTTTCGAAGCCATGCATCAGGTGTAAGGAGGCGGAGGACATGATCAATACCGGCGAGATTCTGGAGACCCTGCGCATGATCGACCGGGAGAAGTTGGACGTGCGCACCATCACCATGGGCATCTCCCTCCTGGACTGCGTGTGCGACGACGAGCGCCGCCTGGCCAGCCGGATCTTCCACCGCATCGCAACCCGGGCGGAGCACCTGGTGCAGGTGGGGGAGGAGATCGAGCGGGATTTCGGCGTGCCCATCGTGAACAAACGCATTTCCGTGACCCCCGTGGCTTTGATTGCCGGGGCGGTCCGGGACCCGCTGCCCATCGCCCGGGCTTTGGACAGGGCGGCCCGGGAGACCGGGGTCAACTTCATCGGGGGCTATTCGGCCCTGGTGCAAAAGGGAATGACCGAGGCGGATCGGCGGCTGATCAACTCCCTGCCCCAGGCCCTGTCCGAGACCGATTTCCTGTGCGGTTCGGTGAACGTGGCCACCACCCGGGCGGGCATCGACATGGACGCGGTGAAGCTGCTGGGAGAGAGCATCGTGGCCCTGGCGGAGAAGACCGGGGAGCAGGGCGGCCTGGGCTGCGCCAAGCTGGTGGTGTTTGCCAATGCGGTGGAGGACAACCCCTTCATGGCTGGGGCCTTCCACGGACCCGGGGAGGGGGACTGCGCCATCAACGTGGGGGTCAGCGGCCCCGGCACCGTGAAGCGCGCCCTGGAAAAGGTGAAGGGGGAGCCCTTTGACGTGGTGGCGGAAACCGTGAAGCGCACCGCTTTCCGGGTGACCCGGATCGGACAGCTGGTAGCCCGGGAGGCTGCCAGGCGGCTGAACGCGCCTTTTGGCATCGTGGACCTGTCCCTGGCCCCCACCCCTACCGTGGGGGATTCGGTGGCCCACATCCTGGAGGAGATGGGCCTGGAGAAGTGCGGGACCCATGGCTCTACCGCGGCCCTGGCCCTGCTGAACGACGCGGTCAAGAAGGGGGGCGTCATGGCTTCCTCCCATGTGGGCGGGCTGTCCGGGGCATTTATCCCCCTCAGCGAGGACATCGGCATGATCGAGGCCGCCAAGGCGGGGGCGCTGACCCTGGACAAGCTGGAGGCCATGACGTGCGTGTGCTCCGTGGGCCTGGATATGATCGCCGTGCCCGGGGATACCCCGCCTTCCACCATCTCCGCCATCCTCGCGGACGAAGCGGCCATCGGGGTGGTCAACAACAAGACCACGGCGGTTCGCATCATCCCGGTGCCCGGCAAAAAGGTGGGGGACGTGGTGGAGTTTGGCGGCTTGCTGGGCCATGCCCCGGTGATCCCGGTCCATCCCTTTTCCTCCGAAGCCTTTATCGCCCGGGGCGGCCGCATCCCGGCCCCCATGCACAGCCTGCGGAACTAAGGGACAAGGGGGAGATAACGAAAAAGGCCGGACTGCGGGAGGCGGTGTCGGGAAAATCCGACGACTCCATCCTCGGCATGAGCATAGAGGACCTGCTGGCGCTGCCGGATTACCCCAGGGGCTTTTTGGCCGGGATTCCCGCCTTGCGGGGATAGGGGGCGGGGGTAGGCGCGGTCTTTTCCACCACCAGCAGCCTGTGGTCCCAGTCCCTGCCCGGGACGCACGCCTTTTCCAGGCGCAGGATCCTGCCGCTCAGGGCATCCAGGGCCTTGCCGGATCGGGTGAGCTCTTCTTCCACCGCGGGCCCCTTGTAGGCGACAAGGCGCCCGCCGGGCTTTGCCAGGGGCAGGGCCAGCTCCAGCAGCAGGGGGGTATCCGCCACCGCCCGGGCCACCACCAGGTCAAAGCCGTCCCGAAGGGAAGGATCCCGGCCGGCGTCCTCGCTGCGGGCATGGAGGGCGCGGGCGTTCAGGCCCAGGGCGCCGATCACTTCCTGCAGGAAGGACACCCTTTTGGCCAGGGCGTCGATGAGGGTGACGGAGACATCCGGCAGGGCGATGGACAGGAGAATGCCCGGAAGCCCCGCCCCGG
>JAAYOH010000044.1 GCA_012520375.1 Clostridiales bacterium | reverse complement strand
CGGGGGTTTTGTTCTTTCAGGTAGCGCCCGGCCCCCGTGATGGTGCCGCCGGTGCCCACCCCCGCCGCGAAAGCGTCCAGGCGGCCCCCGGTCTGCGACCAGAGTTCGGGGCCGGTGCTCTTGTAGTGGACCAGGGGATTGGCGGGGTTGGTGAACTGCCCGGGCATATAGGCGCCCGGAGTGGCCCGGCAGATCTCTTTGGCCTTTTCGATGGCTCCGGCCATGCCCAGGGCGCCCGGGGTGAGCACCAATCGGGCCCCGAAGGCCGAGAGCAGCCTGCGCCGTTCTTTGGACATGGTGTCCGGCATGGTGAGGACGACGCGATAGCCCCGTGCGGCGGCAAAGGAGGCCAGGCCGATGCCGGTGTTGCCGCTGGTGGGCTCCACGATCACGCCCCCGGGCTTCAGCAGACCCCGCTGCTCCGCATCCTTGATGAGGGCGCGCCCCACCCGGTCCTTGGCGCTGCCGGCGGGGTTAAAGGACTCCAGTTTGGCCAGCAGTTGCCCTGCGAGCCCCAGGGCCTCCTCCACGCGCAGGAGGCGCACCAGGGGCGTGCCCCCGATGAGCTGGGAAGCGCCCTGGGCAATGCGGTCGCTATCCATCATTTGCCGTGCTCCTCCACGAACTCCCGGATGCGGTCCAGAGCGGTCAAGATCTTGATGGTGGAGGTGGCATAGCTCATGCGGATGTGCCCCTCGCCCAGGGATCCGAAGGCGTCCCCGGGCACGCAGGCCACCTGCTTCTCATCCAGCAGTTTGCGGCAGAAGGTCTGGCTGTCCATGCCGGTGCCCTTGATGTTGGGGAAAGCGTAGAAGGCGCCGTTGGGCTCGAAACAGGGAAGACCCGCTTTCTCAAGCCCCTGGATCACCAGATGCCGCCTCCTGTCGTAGGCCCGCGTCATGGTGGCCACGTCGGCAAAACCGTTGGCGAGACCGCTTTCCAGGGCTTCCAGGGCCGCGTATTGGCCGGGCGTGGGGGCGCACAGCATGGTGTACTGGTGGATCTTGCACATCACCGCGACGATCTCCTTTGGCCCGCAGGCGTAGCCCATGCGCCAGCCCGTCATGGCAAAGGCTTTGGAAAAGCCGTTCAGGGTGATGGTGCGCTCCCACATGCCGGGAATGGAGGCAAAGGCGGTGTGGGTCTCGTTGCCGTAGGTGAGCTCGGCATAGATCTCGTCGGCGATCACCAGGACGTTGGTGCCTTCAAGAACATCGGCGATGGCCTGCACATGCTCCTTGCGCATGACGGCGCCGGTGGGGTTGTTGGGGTAGGGGAAGATCAGGGCTTTGGTCTTGGGGGTGATGGCGGCCCGCAGCCGTTCCGGCGTGAGGCGGAAATCATCCTCTGCGTAGGTGGGGATGGGCACGCACACGCCCCCGGCGAAGGTGATGCCGGGCAGGTAGCTGACGTAGGCGGGATCGGGCACCATCACCTCGTCCCCGGGCTCTATCAGGGCGCGCAGGGACAGGTCGATGCCTTCGGAGGCGCCCACGGTGACCAGGATCTCATCGGTGGGGTCGTAGGACACGCCGAAGCGGTTCTCCAGATAGCTCGCGATGGCCCGGCGCAGGGACAGCATGCCCCAATTGCTGGTGTAGTGGGTGTGGCCCCGGCGCAGGGAGTAAATGGCTGCGTCGTTGTAGGCCCAGGGGGTGGTAAAATCCGGTTCGCCCACGCCCAGGGAGATGGCGGCGGGCATGTCCGCCACCACGTCGAAGAACTTGCGGATGCCGGAGGGCGGGACGTCGCGTACCCGCTTGCACAAAAGCTCGTCATATTTCATCATGGGCTCACCGCCATTCTGTAATCCCGTCGGGTGCCTTCCAGGATGATGCCGTCGTCCTTGTAGCGCTTGAGTACGAAGTGGGTGGCGGTGGACAGCACGTGCTCCAGGGTGGACAGCTTTTCGGAGACGAAGAGGCCCACTTCTTTCACGCTCCGCCCCCGGACCAGCACGGTGAGGTCGTAAGCGCCGCTGGTGAGGAAACAGCTGTGCACCTCGTCAAAGTTGTAGATCTGCTCGGCGATGGCGTCGAACCCCTCGCCCCGCTGGGGAGAGATCCGGACTTCGATCAAGGCTTCCACCGTCTCCTGGTCGGCGGCGCTCCAGTTGATCATGGCGGGGTATCCGGCGATGACCTTGCGCCGTTCCAGTTCGGCGATGCGCTCGTTGATGGCGTCGACAGGCAAGTTCATCATCTGGGCAATGCGCGCCGGCGGGGTCCGGGCGTCTTCGTACAGGGCTTCCAGGATGTTCAGGTCAATGCGGTCGATCATGGGTGGAATACCTCCGTTCGTCTCGTTTCAGGTGTTCTGGCCCAGGGCTTCCAGCACATCCCAGATGCGCTGCAGGTCCTCGGCGCTGTAGTAGTTGAGGATCAGCCGGCCCCGTTCGGCACTGCCCTCCAGGCTGGCGCGGGTGCCGAAGGCGCTGCGGGCCATGCGCTCAAGTTCCCGGAATTCCTGGGGCCTTTGAACTTTTTTCGGGGCCGACGGCGTGCCGGCGAGGGTCTGTTTGCAGATCCTTTCCATCTGGCGCACGCTCCAGCCCTGGGCGACGCACAGGTTGGCCAGGCGCAATTGGGCCTCTTTGTCCGGCAGGGCGGCCAGGGCTCGGGCGTGGCCGGCAGACAGTTTCCCTTCCTGCACCATCTGTTGCACCTTGTCGTGAAGGGTCAGGATGCGCAGCAGGTTGGCGATGGCGGGGCGGCTTTTGCCGAGCCGGGCAGCGGCCTGCTCCTGGGTATAGCCGCACTGCTCCATGAGGCCCCGGATGCCCATGGCCTCTTCCAGGGGGTTCAGGTCGTCCCGCTGGAGGTTCTCGATGAGGGCCACTTCCAGGCGCCGGCCCTCGTCGAAGTCCCGGATGATGGCGGGCAGTTCGGTAAGACCGGCCAGGCGGGCGGCCCGGAAGCGGCGTTCCCCGGCGATCAACCGGTAGCGCTCCCCCGTTTGCTGTACCAGCACCGGCTGCAGGACGCCCACGTTCTCGATGGAGCGGGCCAGTTCCTTCAGGGCTTCTTCGTCGAAGCTGCGCCGGGGCTGGTCCCGGTTGGGATCGATGAGGGTGAGGGGAAGGGAGACGACCTGTTCCCCGGGGGGACCTCCTTGGGCGGGCACGGCACTATCCGGGAGGTCTCCGCCCAACAGCGCCCCCAGGCCCCGTCCCAGCACCTGTTTCTTTGCCATAGTATCCCGTCCTTTGCCGCTATTGACCGGCCTTTTGCCAGTCCGGATTTTCGTTCCGATCGATGACCTCCCGGGCCAGCTCCCGATAAGCCTGGGTCCCCGGGCAGTTTTTGTCGTATAGATGGATGGGCAGGCCGTGGCTGGGGGCTTCCCCCAAGCGCACATTCCGGGGCACCACGGAGGAGAAGACCCGGTCCCGGAAGTGCTTTTTGACCTCATCCACCACCTGCAGCCCCAGATTGGTGCGGCCGTCCAGCATGGTCAAGAGCACCCCTTCCACCTGAAGGGCGGGGTTGAGATGGCGCCGCACCAGGTTCAGGGTGTTCATCAGCTGCCCCACCCCTTCCATGGCGTAGTATTCGCACTGGATAGGCACCAGAACGCTGTCAGCCGCCGTCATGGCGTTGAGGGTGAGCAGGCCCAGGGAAGGGGGGCAGTCGATGAGGATGTAATCGTAGTTTCCCCGGATGGGCGTCAGCACGCCCTTCAGCATGGTCTCCCGGCCCGCCATGCTCACCAGCTCGATTTCCGCGCCCGCCAGGGCGATGTCGGAGGGAAGCAGGGACAGGCCCGGGCAGCAGGTGTCTGTGATGGATTCACCGACGGGGAGGCCATTGATCAGCACTTCATAGATGCTTTTGCCCTTACTGCCCGGATGCCCCAGGCCGCTGGTGGCGTTGCCCTGGGGATCGCAGTCCACCAAAAGCACCTGTTTGCCCGCCTCGGCCAGGCAGGCGCTCAGGTTGACGGCGGTGGTGGTTTTGCCCACGCCGCCCTTTTGGTTGGACACCGCAATGATCTTGGCCACAACAAAGCCCTCCCACGGAATGGAAACATAGTATACAGCATCCCAATGTAAAGTACAACCGCACGGATGTTTGAAATACGTCTATATCCTGCAATTTGCCAGCCACCGGGCCAGGTCGGGGCTCAGGTGCGCTGCCCTTTCCGAGAGGGTGCCGGGTTGGAAGCGGGCGCCGGTGAGGGCACTCTCGAGCCTTGGGGCCAGGGTCTCGTCCATAGCGTCGGTGTATACCCGGGCGGCGGCCACGATGCCCCCTTCAATGTTCAGGATCAGTTCCACGCCGCCCCAGTCGAAGCGGGTCTCCCCCTGCCAGTCGCCCACGGGGGAGCGGCCCAACTGCCAATTCCAGTCCAGCTGTTTCTTCAGCAGTTCGCCGTAGCCCGGGAGGCTGTGGGGATCCAGCTCCTCCGCCCGGCAGGCCCCGTACAGGGCGCCGAAGGAGGCGATCATGGCCCGGGCAGTTTGCTCCACCGTGACCGGGGCCAGATCGCTCAGGTTGCATACCCGGGAAGCCACCGAGCGCACCCCCTTGGCCTGGAGCTTGGACGGGTCCACGTTCAGGTAGCGGCCAACCCGGCTCCGGTCGGTATTGACCAGCAGGGTGCCATGGTGCAGGGCCGCATGGTTCAGCAGGCGGAAGGCGTTGCCGGAGAACTTTTTGCCCTGGGCGGTGAGGTCGTTGCGGCCGGAAGCCCGGGCATCGATCCCCAGGGAAAGGAGGGCCTGAAGCACCACGTTCAGCTGCCGGGGCACATCGTAGGCGGATCGGGGAACGATGAAGGAGAAATTCAAATTGCCCAGGTCGTGGTATACCGCCCCGCCCCCGGTGGTTCGGCGGGCCAGGCGCCCCCCTTCCTTTTCCAGCAGGGAAACCTCGCACTCCCGCCAGGCGTTTTGGCCGGAGCCGATGACCACGGTGTGCTCATTCTGCCACAGGAACAGGGTGGCCGTATCCCGGCACCGCAGCAGCATGGCTTCTTCTGCGGCCAGGTTGCTGTAGGGGTCGTGGCACTTTGTGTAGAGGACGCAAACGGGCATGGGCATGGGACAAGGCTCCTGACATGTGAGATTTGGTTTTCTATTTTCCCTCCTGGGTCAGGGCGCGGTTGATGGCGCTGATGATGCCCTTGATGGAGGCGATGGATACGTTGGACTCGATGCCCACGCCAAAGACCTGGTTTCCGCCGTATGCCAGCTGGATATAAGCCACGGCCTTGGCGGAGGAACCTTCCCCGATGGCGTGCTCGTGGTAGCCCATGAAGGAGAAACCGTCGATATGGGCCTGCTGCATGGCGTTGAAAAAGGCGTCGATGGGGCCGTTGCCTTCGCCCTTCAGGGTGTATTTCCGGTTTCGGTAGGCGATGAGGCCGGAAAAACGCACCATGGAGTGGCCCGCCGTGCCCCGCTCGGAGATCTCATGGCTGAGCAGCCGATAGGGGCTATCCGTCACACAGTACTCCTGGAGGAACAGGCGCAGCAATTGGTCTGCGGAAAGCTCCTTGCCCAGACGGTCCGTCTCCCGCTTGACCGCCGCGCCGAAATCCGCATACATGTTCTTGGGCAGGTGATACCCGAAGCGGCGCTGGAGGATGTAGGCGGCGCCTCCCTTGCCGGACTGGGAATTGATGCGGATGATGGGCTCATAGCTGCGGCCGATGTCGGTGGGATCCACCACCAGATACGGCATGTTCCAGACGGGCAGGGCGTGTTCGCTGCGGTAGTCGAAGCCCTTTTTGATGGCGTCCTGGTGGGAACCGGAGAAGGCGGTAAAAACCAGGTCCCCGGAGTAGGGCATCCGTTCACCCACCTGCATCCCCGTGAGGTTTTCGTAGATGGTGCGGGTCTTCATGAGCTGGGAGAGATCCAGGCCCGGGTCTATCCCTTGGGTGTACAGGTTCAGGGCCATGGTGATCAGATCGCAGTTGCCGGTGCGCTCCCCGTTGCCGAACAGGGTACCCTCCACCCGCTGTGCCCCTGCCAGCAGTGCCAGTTCGGAGCTCGCTACCGCGGTACCCCGGTCGTTGTGGGTATGGACCGAGATGATGGCCCGGTCCCTGTCTTTCAGGCGCCCGATGAAATACTCCACCTGGTCCGCAAAGTAGTTGGGGGAGGCGGTCTCCACGGTGGCGGGCAGGTTGAGGATGAGGGGGCGCTCCGGGGTGGCGGCAAAGACGTCCAGCATGCGTTCGCACAGCATGACGGAAATGTCCGGGTCGGAGCCCGAAAAGGATTCCGGGGAGAATTCGAACCGGATGCCGTTTCCCCCGTCCGTCCGGCTTGCCGCCAGTTCCGTCATGAGCCCGGCGCCCTTTTCCGCCATCTTGGTCACCCCTTCCAGGGTGTTGCGGTACACCACCTGCCGGAAGAAGGGGGAGATGTTGGTATACAGGTGGACGATGGCGTTTTGGCAGCCTTCCAGGGCTTGGAAGGTGCGCCGGATCAGGTGCTCCCGGGACTGGGTGAGCACCTGCACGGTGACATCCTCCGGGATCATGTTCCGTTCGATCAGGGCCCGGGTGAATTCGAATTCCACCTGGGAGGCGGCGGGGAAACCGATCTCGATTTCCTTGAAGCCCAGCCGGACCAGCTCCTGGAAGAAGGCCATCTTTTCGTCCAGGTCCATGGGTTCCGGCAGCGCCTGGTTGCCGTCCCGAAGGTCAACGGAACACCAGATGGGCGCTTGGGTAATGACCCGGTCCGGCCAGGTCCGCCCCGGGAGGGCTGTCCTCTTGAAGGGTGTGTACTTGGCTATGTCCATGGCGGCCTCCTCAAATCTTGACCCGAACGTCTTCGATGATGTCATCCAGCACGGCGATGACCATGGGGTTGCCCTTGCCGGAGCGCATTTCGATCTTGACCCATTCGCTGTTTATGGTGGTGACCGTGCCGGCCTTCTGGGTGATCACCAGGTCCACCGGGTCGGTCACCTTCAAAGCGGCGGCCAGCGCCTCGCCGTTGGAGCCGTTTTTCAGGAAGGTCAGGGCTTTTACCCCCTTGCCGCCGCGGCCCTGGGGGTCGAAATCCACCAGCAGGCAGCGCTTGAAATATCCCTTGTCCGTGGCCAAAAGCACTTCCCCGGCGCTGTCGTGCTGGAAGCAGGCGATGACCCTGTCCTCTGCGGCCAGGCTCATGCCTTTGACCCCCGCAGCCACCCGGCCCATCACCGGCACATCCTCCAGGGGATAGTGGATGGCCATGCCCTTCCCGGTGACCATGAGCAGGGAGGATTCGTCGCTCTCCCGCAGCACCCCTGCAAGGCTGTCGCCGCTCTTCAGTTTCAGGGCGACAAAGCGGCTCCTGCGCACGTCGTACTGACTCAGCGCGGTTCGCTTCACCATGCCCCCGGCAGTGTAAAACAGGAGGGTACCCTCGTAGCTTGCGCCTTCCAGGTGCAGCAGGGTGAGGAGGTTCTCCTCCTTCTCCAGGCCCTGGAGGATGCCCGCAGGGTTCAGGCCCCGGTCTTTGGGTTTCAGGTCGGGCAAAGACTCCACCTGCACCGGGTAGCACATGCCCTGGTCGGAGAAGACTAGGAGCCTGTCGCTGGTGAGGGCCTTGAAGCGGTGCAGGGGCATTTCGCCCTCTTCCTCTGTGGCCATATGGCGCTCGTACAGCCGGGGCGATACCCGCTTGATGAGCCCGGCCCGGGTGACCACCACCCAGGTTTCCTCGGGGGCGGGCATTTCCTCTTCCAGAATGATGGGTTTGTCCTCGATGATCTGGATGCTGGTGCGCCTGGGGTCCGCGTATCGGTCCCGCACCGCGGCCAGTTCCTCCTTGATGAGGGAGAGGAGTTTTTTTTCGCTCTTCAGGATGCCCTCGAGTCTGGCGATCAGTTTCAGCAGATCCCCGTATTCCCTGCGCAGGGTCAGGATCTCCAGGTTGGTCAGCCGTTGCAGCCGCATATCCAGGATGGCTTGGGCCTGGACGAGGGTGAGGGAAAAGACCTGCATCAACTTTTCCCGGGCTTCTTTCGGGGTCTTGCTGGCCCGGATCAGGCGGATGACTTCATCCAGGTTGTCCACCGCCACGATGAGCCCTTCCAGGATATGGGCTTTGGCCTTGGCCTGGTCCAGGTCGTGGCGGGTGCGCCGGGTCACCACTTCCTTCTGGAAGCGGATGTAGTGGGAGATGACCTCTTTGATGCCCATTTGCTTGGGTTTGTCCTGGGCGATGGCCACCAGGTTGACGCCAAAAGTGGTCTGCAGGTCAGAGTATTTGTACAGAACGGCAAGGACCTGGTCCGGGTCCACATCTTTTTTGAGTTCGATGACCGCCCGCATGCCGCTGCGGTCGCTCTCGTCCCGGATGTCGTGGATGCCCCCCAGGAGCGCCTTTTTGTCTTCGGACAGGCGCAGGATCTTCTCCAGCATAAGGGCCTTGTTGACCTGGTAGGGGACCTGGTCGATGACGATCAGGGTGCGCCCTGACCTGCCGCTCTCGATGTGGACCTTGGCCCTGAGGCGCAGCCTGCCCCGGCCGGTCTCGTAGGCGGCGCGGATCTCCTCGTCGTCCGCCAGGATGCCCCCGGTGGGGAAGTCGGGGCCGGGCATGATCGCCATCAATTCCCCGGTGGTGATCCCGGGCTTGTCGATCTGGGCGATGACCGCATTGATGGCTTCCCCCAGGTTGTGGGGGGGAATGTTGGTGGCCAGGCCCACCGCGATGCCGCTGGCGCCGTTTACCAGCAGGTTGGGATAGCGGCCGGGGAGCAGGTCGGGCTCTTTCTGGGTGTCGTCGAAGTTCAGGTGGAAGCCCACGGTGTCCTTTTCGATGCCCTGCAGCAGTTCCAGCGCCAGGGGGGTCATCCGGGCTTCGGTATAGCGCATGGCGGCCGGGGGATCCCCGTCGATGGAGCCGAAGTTGCCGTGGCCGTCCACCAGCACGCCGCGCATCACAAAGGGCTGGGCCATGCGGGCCAGGGCGTCGTACACCGAGCTGTCCCCGTGGGGATGGTATTTGCCCAGGCAGTCGCCCACGATGCGGGCGCATTTTCTGTGGGGTTTGTCCGGGTTCAGGCCAAGCTCGTACATGGTGTACAGGATGCGCCGCTGCACGGGCTTCAGCCCGTCCTCCACCCGGGGGAGGGCGCGCTCCAGGATGACGTACTCGGAATAGGGCATCATGCTCTGGTGCATGACATCTTCCATGGCACAGGGGATGATGGTTTCCCCTGCCGGGGGTAGGGTCGGTTTACGCGGTGGCATGCTCTTCACCTCCAAGGTCTACATGCTGGATGAAGGTATCCACCTTGTTGAAATTGGCGTACTGCTGGATGTACTCCCGGCGGGGTTCCACTTTGTCTCCCATCAGCACGGTGACCATCTTTTCCGCCTCGGCGGCGTCCTCGATGGTGACCTGCATCATCCGGCGGCGGGCGGGGTTCATGGTGGTCTCCCACAACTGTTCGGGGTTCATTTCCCCCAGGCCCTTGAAGCGCTGCAGGGTGTAGCCCTTGCCAAGACTTTTGATGGCCAGGGCCAGGGAGGCGTCGTCGTAGCAGTACATTACCTTGTCTCCCTTGGTGCATTTGTACAGGGGCGGCATGCCGATGTACAAGTGGCCCTGGGTGATCAGGGGGCGCATATAGCGGAAGAAGAAGGTGAGCAGGATGGCCCGGATGTGGGCGCCGTCCTGGTCCGCGTCCGCCAGGATCACCACCCGGTTGTATTTCAGGCGCTTCAGGTCGAAATCCTCTTTGATGTTCGTGCCCAGGGCGGTGATGATGGAGCGGAACTCCTCGTTGGCCAGCACCTGGTCCAACCGTTTTTTTTCTACGTTCAGGGGCTTGCCCCGCAGGGGGAGGATGGCCTGGAAGCGGCGGTCCCGGCCCTGTTTGGCGCTGCCGCCGGCGGAATCCCCCTCTACGATGAACAGCTCGTTCCGGGCGGCGTCCCGGCCGGTGCAGCTGGAGAGCTTGCCCACCAGGGGCGCCGCTTCCAGCCGGTTCTTTTCCCGGGCCACGTCCTGTGCCTTTCTGGCGGCTTCCCGCACCTTTGCGGCCTGCACCGCTTTGTCCACGATGCGCCCCGCCAGTTCCTGGTTTTTCAGGTCTTCCAGGTACAGGGAGAGCCGTTCCGTCACGATACCCTCCACCAGGGGACGCACCTCGGTGTTGCCCAGCTTGCCCTTGGTCTGGCCCTCGAACTGGGGCTTTTGCACGTTGACGGCCAGGACGCAGGTAAGGCCTTCCCGGAAATCGTCCCCGGACAGGTTGTTGTCCTTTTCTTTCAGGGCGCCTACCTTTCTGGCATAGTTGTTGAACACCTTGGTGAGGGCCGCCTTGAAACCGGTCTCGTGGGTGCCGCCATCGGCGGTGGGGATGTTGTTGACAAAGGAGAACAGGCTTTCGGTGTAGGAATCCGTGTATTGCATGGATACGCGCACCTTAACGTCCTCCCGGCTGCCCTCCAGCAGGATGATCTCCCCGATGGGGTTCTTGTCCATGTTCAGGTAGCCGACGAAATCGCTCAAGCCGCCGTCGAAGCAGAACTCCTGCGCGCGCTTGCTCTCGTCCTTGGCCCGTTCGTCCAGGAAGCGGAAGGTGATGCCCTGGTTCAGGTAAGCCAGTTCCCGGATGCGGCGGCGTACTGCGTCGCCGCTGAAATTGACCTCCTCGAAGACCTCGGGATCGGGCAGGAAGCGCACCGTGGTGCCCCTTTTGCGGGTGTTGCTCAATTTTTCCAGGGGTGCAACCGGGCGGCCGGGCAGGACTTTGCCGGTCTTGGGGTCGAAAACGGACTCGAAACGGATCTGGTAGCGGCTGAAATCCCGGTAGACGTCCACCGTCATCCAGGAGGAGAGGGCGTTGACCACCGAGGCGCCCACCCCGTGGAGGCCTCCGGAATAGGAATAATTCTTGTTGTCGAACTTGCCCCCCGCGTGGAGCTGGGTGTACACCACCTCTACGGCGGAGACCCCCAATTGGGGGTGGATATCCACCGGCACGCCCCGGCCATTGTCGGACACTTCGCAGGAACCGTCCTTTTTCAGGGTGACGCAGATCTCCGTGGCAAAGCCATTGGAGGCCTCGTCGATGGCGTTGTCTACAATTTCCCAGATCAGGTGGTGCAGGCCCCGGGGGCCCGTGGAACCGATATACATCCCGGGGCGCATGCGCACGGCATCCAGCCCCTCCAGCACCGTGATATCATCGGCGCGATACCTGTCAGACATAGTCCCTCCAAAGAGCAAAAGATAGATATATTATACCATAAAGAGGGAAAAAGGCAAAGGGAGGGAAGGTGAAGTATTGTAGAACCGGGGCGTTTTTTCCGGCCCTTTCAAAACTTGACGGAGGGGAGAGGCTGTGATAGAATGAAAGCACGAATTGATCCCTGTAGGGAATGATAAGGAGGAGGGTTCATGAGCAAGATAGCATTGATTGGAGCGGGCAGCCTGGTATTCACCAAACAGTTCCTGAACGACATGTTCAACACGCCCTGTATGGCGGGGAGCACCTATTCCCTGATGGGGCCAACCATGTGGAAGCTGGAAAAGATGAAACAGTATGCCGACCAGATCATCGAAAAGAACGGCATCGACGCCGTGGTGGAGTGCACCACCGACCGGCGGGAGGCGCTGGAGGGGGCGGATTTCGTGATCCTGATCTTCCAGATCGGCGGGATCGCGGCCTATGAGGCGGACATCGACATCCCGATGAAGTACGGGGTGGACCAGTGCATCGGCGATTCCATGGGCCCCGGCGGCGTGTTCCGGGTGCTGCGCGGCGTGCCGGTGATGATGGAGATCTGGGAAGACATGAAAGAATTGTGCCCCAACGCCTATGTGCTGAACTATGTGAACCCCATGGGCGCGATGTGCACCGCCCTGGCCCGGGCC
Organism: Clostridiales bacterium; assembly: GCA_012520375.1. Taxonomy (GTDB): domain Bacteria; phylum Bacillota; class Clostridia; order Christensenellales; family Aristaeellaceae; genus Excrementavichristensenella. Next base: position 11,305 of record JAAYOH010000044.1, on the reverse strand, counting down.
ACCGGGATGAAGTTTGTGGGCCTGTGCCACGGGGTCCAGACCACCATGGACCTGATTTCGGGGTACACCGGCTATCCCAAGGATGAGATCGACTTCATCAACGCGGGCATCAACCACATGGACTGGTTCCTGACCCTGACCCACAAAGGCAAGGATATCTATCCCATCCTGAAGGCAAACATGGAAAAACCCGAGTACTTCAAAAACGAAAAGGTGCGGGGGGAGGTCATGCGGCACTCCGGCTACTTTATGACCGAGTCCACCGGGCATTTGTCCGAGTACCTGCCCTGGTTCCGCAGCAGCCAGGAGGCGCTGGACCAGTATTGTGACGAGCCCATGTTCGGGGGCGAACACGGAGCCTACCTGAAGTTCACCCGGATGATCCAGGAGAAGTTCAAGAACACCGACGTGCTGTCCATCGAGTCCGGGGAACTGGAGCCCCGCAGCAAGGAGTATTGCTCCTACATCATCGAGGCCATCATCACCGGAAAGCCCTTCCGCTTCAGCGGCAACGTGTCCAACAAAGAGGGATACATCAGCAACCTGCCCCGGGATGCCACGGTGGAAGTGCCGGTGTACGCCGACCAGTACGGCCTGCACCCCATGTTCATCGGGGAATTGCCGTTGCACCTGGCTGCCATGAACCAATCCAACATCACCACCCAGGGACTGGCTGCCCAGGCCGCCATCGACGGGGATCCCGAACTGGCCTATTGGGCCGTGGCCATGGACCCCTTGACCAGCACCAAGGTGACCCTGAGCGAGTGCCGGAAGATGGTGGCGGAACTCTTCGAGGCCCAGAAAAAATGGTTGCCCCAGTTCGAGGGGAAAAAGCTCAAGCAGGTGGAGGACATCCACGTGCCGGAGGACACCGTGCCCGTCCCGGTGCCCGAGGATCCGGCCCTGGCCATCAACAACAGGTTCGCCAAGCTGGCGGAGTGACAGACCGTGTACGTGGGGGACGAGGAATCGTCCCCCTTTTTTAGCCTGCTAAGATTTCGCCAATTATGGGGCTTCCTATGGGAAAAAAGGACCTCCATGCTACAATATAAAGGGAGGATGAGCGGTATGCAGTGGGTGAGGAGTAATTTGAAGGACGGAAGACTACGGGACGCCCTGGTCTTTCTCCTATGCTTCGGCGCAGCCATCGTCCTGTCCCTGCTGCTTTCCCGGGTGTACGATGACAACAACCAGTTCTCGGTGCCCGTGTTCATCCTGGTGGTGTCCCTGGTGGCCCGCTTCACCCGGGGCTATGGGTGGGGCATCCTGGCTTCTTTCGCCGGGGTGTTCTGCGTGAACTATATGTTCACCTACCCCTTCTTCGCCTTCAACTTCCGCATACCGGGCTATCCGCTGACCTTTGCCGCCATGCTCATCGTGTCGGTGCTGATCAGTACCCTCACCAGCCGGGTCAAGCAGCAGGAACAGCTGCGGCTTGAGGTGCGGATGGAGCAGATGCGCGCCAACCTGCTGCGTTCGGTGTCCCACGATCTGCGCACCCCCTTGACCTCCATCATCGGCATCAGCTCGGTGCTGTGCGAAGAGGATACCTTGCCCGAAGAAGAGCAGCGGGAATTGCTGCGGGAGATCGAGCGGGAGGCGCGCTGGCTGGTCCGGATCACCGAGAACATCCTGTCCGTCACCAGGGTGACGGGGGACGCGGTGCGCCTGCACAAGAAACCGGAGGTGGTGGAAGAGGTGGTGGCCGGCGCCATCCTCAAGTTCCGCAGGAACAACCAGATCCCGGTGGCCGTGGACAAGCCGGAGGAGATCCTGCTGGCCCCCATGGATGCCACCCTCATCGAGCAGGTATTGGTGAACCTGTTCGACAACGCCGCTGCCCACGGCAAGTCGGTACAGAGGATCCGGGTGACCATCGGGAAGACAGAAGATGGGGTGCGGGTCTCGGTGTCCGACGACGGGGTGGGCATCCCATCGGCCATCCTGCCAAGGGTCTTTGAGGGGCAGCTGGCCATGAGCGGCTCCCATTCCGACACCCACCGGCATATGGGGATCGGGTTGTCGGTGTGCAGGTCCATCATCCAGGCCCATGGGGGCAGCATCTATGCCAAGAACAATACGACCGGCGGCGCCTGTATCACCTTTGAGCTGCCCACCGGAGAGGAGGACCAGGATGGGTGTTAAACGGGACAAGATCCTCATCGCGGAGGACGACGCGGCCATCAGCAGGTTGCTGAAAACCTTGCTCAAAGCACAAAATTACGACGTGCTGGAGACCACAACCGGGGAAGGAGCGCTGGCCGTGATCTCCTCCCACTGCCCGGACCTGGTGCTATTGGATCTGGGGCTCCCGGACATGGACGGCACCCAGATCATCCGAAGCATTCGCAAATGGACGAAGATCCCCATCATCGTGGTGTCTGCCCGGAGCGACGAGGAGGACAAAGCCATGGCGCTCGACATGGGGGCGGACGACTACCTCGCCAAGCCCTTTGGCTCCATCGAGCTCTTGGCCCGGATCCGGACCGCCCTGCGACATACCCGGACCACCGCCGAGGACGAGGGCATCGCCCTGCACGGGCGCTATGAGGTGAACGGCCTCGCCATCGACTACAAAAAGTACCGGGTGTATGTGGATGGCAGGGATGCCGGCCTCACCCCAAACGAGTACCGCATCGTGGCTTATCTGGGCCGTTTTGCCGGGCGGGTGGTGACCTACAAGACCCTGCTGCGGGAGCTGTGGGGGCCCCAGACCGGCAGCGACAACAAGATCTTAAGGGTGCACATGGCGAGCATCCGAAGAAAGATCGAGCCCAACCCGGACGAGCCCCGGTATATCTTCACCGAGACCGGCATCGGCTATCGCATGGCGGAGGAGGAAGAATACTAAAGCCGGGGGACACGAAAATGCCCCGCTCGTTGGCGGGGCGCAGCCTGTTTTTTATGCCTTGCGGGGCTTCAAGCCTGCACGGCATCAGGGACCGACTGACCTTTGCGCTTTTCTGCCTGCATGATGGGCCACCACTCTTTGAAGGCAATGTACACGGGCACTCCCAGACCGATGAGGGACATGAGGAGGCAGTTGATGAACTCTTTCCTGGCTTCCAGGTACTCTTTGCTGTGCATGCGGGATCCCCTTTCCATCCTGTACTCCATGAAATGACCGACCAATATTATCATACCCCGGACCGGCGCTAAATTTCCGGAAATACAGCATGGCAAAGTGGATATTGGCGGATTCTTGGCGACATGAATGGTTCTTCACGGAGAGCTAGGGGACAAGAGAGCGGATAGCCGGGCCGGGCAAGGAGGTATCGAATGGGGAGGAAGAAGCCATTTGCTTTGGAGATAAAGAGATTACCTCACTGCAATGATTTTGTGTCGCCAGGAAGGCTTCTGCCCGGAAGGATGCGGAAAAAGAACGCTGAACTTAACCAAAACGTCCTTTTTTCGCGTGAAAACCGGAAAAAAATCGGAAAGCACTTGCATATTCATGAATTGTATTGTACAATGGTTATGTATAGTTCGGATGCGTCCGACACAATGAATGAGGAGGGATCTCACGTGAAAAAACTGTTCTCTATTCTGATCGCCCTAGTCCTGGTGTTCTCTTTCACCACTTCGCTGGCGAAAGAGGTCCTCACCATGGGGACCGGCGGCACCAGCGGCACCTATTATGCCTTTGGATCCGAGATCGCGACCCTGTGGAACAACAACCTGGAGGGCTACGAAGTAGCCGCACAGCCCACCGGCGCCTCCAAGGCCAACATCATCGCCATCACGGACGGCGAGTTCCAGCTGGGCTGGTCACAGAATGATACCATTTCCTACGCCTACAATGCCGATCCCGAGCATTTCGGCGGGGAGACCTTCGATGGCTTTTACGCCATTGCCGCTCTCTATCCCGAAGCCGTGCAGCTGGGCGTAGCGGCGGATTCCGACATCAAAAATGTCAAAGACCTACGGGACAAGAGGGTTTCCGTCGGCGCGCCCGGCTCGGGCACTTTCATCAACGCGGTGCAGGTCCTGGAATCTGCCGGCCTCACCCTGGACGACATCAAGCGCTACGACCAGAGCTTCGGCGAGTCCAGCGACTCCTTCCAGAACATGCAGCTGGATGCGTTCTTCGTCGTCGCGGGCGTGCCCAACACCGGCATCCTGACCGCCGACCTGAAGCGCCCTGTCCGCCTGCTGACCCTGGATGCAGAGCAGGATGCCGCCCTCAAAGGCAAGTATTCCTTCTACATCGACGTCACCATTCCCGCCGAAACCTACTCCGGGCTTTTGGAAGATACCGTCGTCCCCGCCATCACGGCTACCCTGATCGTTTCCAAGGATTTGGATGAGGAGCTGGTGTACAACCTGACCAAGATCCTCTTCGAGAAGAAGGGCGACGTCACCCACGACAAGGCCAAGGAACTGGACCCCGAATTCGCCGTACAGGGCATCCCCTGCCCCATTCACCCCGGCGCAGCCAGGTATTACGCGGAAATCGGCGTAGAGGTTCCCGAAGCCAACCTGGTACAGTAAGTCCGACAGACGATGGGAGGCGCCCATGAATGGACGCCTCCTTTACTACGACAAAGGAGCATCCTATATGACAGACAACGATGTAAGAAACCCGGAAGTTGCTGAAGAACCTGTCGTGCAAATGGCGGGAGGCATCACCGAGGAAATGCAAAAAGAGCTTGATGATATCATGCTCAAGTACGACCGAGAAAGTGCCTACCGCAAGTTTTCCGATCACCGGGGCACCATCATCGCCGTTCTTGCCATTATTTTCTCGCTGATCCAATTGTACCATACCTTCAACCCCCTGCCCTACATCCGCCCCCTGCACCTGGGCCTTGTCATGCTCTTGGCGTACCTGTTGTATCCCGCGAAAAAGACCATGCGCAAGGACACCCTTCCGTGGTATGACGTGGCTTTGGCGGTGATTGCCTTCGGGGTGTGCCTGTATCAGGTGATCAACCTGCAGAACCTCAATGCCCGGATCCGTCTGCAGGACTACGAACGCATCCTTGCCATCATCGGCATCGTATTGTTGCTGGAAGCTACCCGCCGCGTGGTGGGCCTGCCCATCGTCATCATTGCGACCACCTTTATCTGCATCGCTGTTTTCGGCAAGTATATGCCGGGCTTCCTCAAGTCCAACAACTCCTGGAAGCGCATTGTGGAGCATCTGTGGTACGACCAGGAGGGCGTCTTCGGGACGGCGATCGGCGCCTGTACCACCTTCATCTTTCTGTTCATGCTCTTTGGCGCTTTCCTTGAAAAGACAGGCGTAGGCGAGTTCTTCATCGACTTGAGCAGCGCCATCGCCGGGCACAGACGCGGCGGGCCGGCCAAGGTGGCCGTCATCAGCAGCGGGCTGATGGGAACGGTGTCGGGCTCCTCGGTGGCCAACACCGTGGGTACGGGCAGTTTTACCATCCCGATGATGAAAAAAATCGGCTACAGGCCGGAGTTTGCCGGCGCCGTTGAGGCCGCCGCCTCCACCGGCGGGCAGATCATGCCCCCCGTTATGGGCGCCGCGGCCTTCCTGATGGTGGACTCGGTGGGCCTGCCCTACGGCCAAATCATCAAAGCCGCCGTCATCCCTGCCATGTTGTATTTCTCCGGCATTTTGCTGTCTGTCGACCTGGAAAGCAAAAAGCGCAACCTGCTGGGCGTAAGCAAAGACCTGCTGCCCAGGGTGGGCAGGATCATGTCAGAGCGCGGCCATTTGCTGGCTCCGCTGATCGTTATCATCTATATCCTGGTCGGCACCTCTCTGACCCCCGCCTTCGCCGCCCTCATCAGCATGGTCGTGGCCGCGGTCATCGGATACATCAAAACGCTGTTGGATCTGTTGGTGCCCAACGACAAGAGCGTCGACACCATCCTCAAGCAGCGAACGGGCTTAAAGGGCAAGGATTATCTGGATTGCCTGGAAACCGGCGCCCGCAGCGTGCTGAGCGTCGCCCTGGCCTGCGGTACTTCCGGCATCGTGTCGGGCATCATCACCGTAACGGGGATCGGCGCCCGCATCGGGGACGGCTTTACCCGACTGTCCGGCGGCAACCTGTTTCTGCTGCTGTTCTTCACCATGATCACTTCCATCATCCTGGGCATGGGCGTGCCCACCACGGCCAACTACATCATCACCTCCTCCGTTATGGCGCCGGTGGTGATCAAGGCCATGGAAACCTCCCTGCCGGCAGTGGTGGAGTCGCTGTCCTCCCTGGGAAGCGGATATGTCAAGCTGCCCGCCCACATGTTTACCTTCTACTTTGGCATTGTGGCGGATATTACGCCGCCTGTCTGTCTGGCCGCCATGGCAGGTGCGGCCATCGCCAAGGCCAACCCCATGAAGACGGGCTTCGAGGCTACCCGCCTGGCCATTGCGGCTTTCCTGATTCCCTACATGTTCATCTTCAGCCCCCAGCTTCTGATGATCAACGCCGCTTGGCACGAAATTCTCCGCATGATGGGCACTGCCCTGATGGGTATGTTCGGGGTCGCCATGTTCATGCAGAAGTTCTACATGTCAAGGCTCAACATCATCCAGCAGCTGTTGGCCCTGGCCGGGGGCCTGCTGCTGATCGACCCGGGCCTTGTGACGGATATCATCGGCCTTGGGCTGATCGTCCTGGTGATTGTCTGGAACCGCTTCCAGACCAAGGGCAAGATCATCCCCATCGAAAATGTAAAGCCCACAGCAACATAAATCCTGCCCATGACAAAAGGAAGCCGCTCGCCAGAGCGGCTCCTTTTGATTGTTGCGGGGGCGTTGAAGCCTCATAGAAGACGGGGAGGACCGTTTTCGCAAAGGAAAGGGCACTATGTGTTGTGGAAGCGGGAAAGCCGGGCCCCCTACAAAAGGCCCTTGATCGGGGCGCCCGCCAGGGTGATGAGCTGTACGCTTTGGGCCCCGGCTTCAAGGAGGGTCTGGGCGCAGGCCAGGGCGGTACTGCCCGTGGTCATGACGTCGTCCACCAGCAGGATGCGGCTGTTCCCGACCCCGGAGGCAAGGAAGGCGCCCGCAAGGGCGGTGTGGCGGCTTGAAGCGCTGCTTTTCGCCTGCTGGGGGGTGTTTTTCACGCGAAGCAGCCGCCCCTCCCAGACAGGGAGGCCGGCCCGCCTGCCCAGGGCCCGGGCCAGGAGCAGGGCGTGATCCAGCCCCCGCTTGCGCAGGCGCCTTTTGTGCATGGGCACGGGGATCAGGGCGTCGGGCCGATCCATTTTTTCCAGGATCATGGTGTTTTCCAGGTACACCCCAAATTCCTCCGCCATCCGGTACACCCCGTTGAACTTGAAGGCGTGGATCATGCCCCGGATGGGGCCGTCGTACAGGAAGGCGCTGCGGGCAAAGGAGATCAGACCCTCGGGCCAGTCGCCGCAGGTGCGGCACCGGCCCCGCTTGTCCAGGGGCATGCCGCAGCATGGGCAGCGGTCGCCTTTCAAATCGCTCATGGGTTTCAGCGCCTTTTGGCAGTCGGAGCACAACCAGCCGGACTCGGTGCCCAGCAGGCTTTTGCAGCCCATGCAGGAAGCCCGGGGCGGGCACAACAGGCTGGAGAGGGCGTCAAAGCACGCACAAAGTCGACCCATGGGCACCCCATCCTCCCCTTTGCACAGAAATCCCATGCCGGCAAAAACGGCGCTCGGCACGACCATCCAAAAAAACGGGCTGCCACGGCGCGACCGCAGCAGCCCACAGCGTACCTGATCAGGCCTTGATTTTCTTGAGGCGAACGAAACGGGGCAGGCTGTCCTCCATGGGCAACTTGGTCTGGCCCTGGATCAGGGGCAGGGCGTAGTCGATGAAGCCCTGCTCGATGCCGTCGCCGGCCTCGTTGATCCACTCCCGGGGTACCTTTTTCTCGGTGTTGGCCACGTCCTCCAGGGGGAAGAGCTTGATGTTGCAGGTGTACTTGCCGTCCACCATGACCCGCTCGTACCCCACCATTCTGTCGGTGACGCCCGCCACCGCGTGTTTTACGGCTGCCTCGCCGGTAGCGAAGGACTCGTCGATGTCGGTCTGGCTGGCGCAGTGGGCGGCGCAGCGCTGCAGAAGGCTGAGCTCGATGCCCCGGACTTTTGCGCCGGTGGCCTTCTTGACCTCGTTGGCCAGGTATGCCGCCAGTCCGCCCAACTGGGCATGGCCGAAGCTGTCCCTGGCCCTGCTCTTGCCGGCATACTCGGTGATGAGGACGCCGTCCGCGTCGTGGATGCCTTCGGAGACCGCCACGAAGCACTTGCCCTGCTTTTCGTACACGGCCTTGACGGAAGCGATGAACTTGTCCATGTCGAACACGACCTCGGGCAGGTAGATCAGGTCTGGCCCGAAACCCTTGGCGCAGGCCAGGGCGCAGGCGGCGGTGAGCCAGCCGGCGTGGCGGCCCATGCACTCGATGATGGTGATCATGCCGGTGTCGTACACCCGGGCGTCATGGTACACTTCCATGCAGGAAGTGGCGATGTATTTGGCGGCGGAAGCGAAGCCGGGGCAATGGTCGGTGCCCTCCAGGTCGTTGTCGATGGTCTTGGGGATGCCCATGACCCGGCACTCGTAGCCGTTCTTCAACATGAACTTGGAGATCTTGTTGCAGGTGTCCATGGAGTCGTTGCCGCCGTTGTAGAAGAAGTAGCGCACGTCGTACTTTTTGAAGATCTCCAGGATGCGCTTGTAGTCGGTGTCGTCCACGTCGGGATCCTTCAGCTTGTAGCGGCAGGAGCCCAGGGCAGAGGCGGGGGTGTACTTCATGTAGGCGAGTTCCTGGGGATCTTCCTGACCCATATCGATCAGGTTGTCATCCAGAACGCCCTTGATTCCGTTGAGGGCGCCCAGAACGCGGGTGATGGAAGCCTCTTCCAGGGCGGTTTTGATGGCTCCGTAGGCCGAAGCGTTGATGACGGCGGTGGGGCCGCCGGACTGACCGATAATGCATGCACCTTTGAGCGCTGACAAGTGTATCGCCTCCCGTTGTTGATGATACCTGTAATGTATCACAATCCGCCTTCGATGTCAATTCCGGGAAGGGGCAGGTTTCGTAAAAAAGCCTACAGCGCCTCGATATCGATCTTGCTGTCTTTTCGCGCTTTACGATAGATGACGAACTTGGAGCCGATGACCTGGACGGGCTCCGCGTGTACCCGCTCGCACAGGATGCCGCAGGCGGTACGGGCGTCCAGGGGAGCGCTTTTCTGTACCCTCACCTTGATCAGTTCCCGGGCTTCCAGGGCGTCCCAGGCCTGCTGGCACACGTGGTCCGTGATGCCCTCTTTGCCGATGTACAGGATGGTATCCATGGTATTGGCCATGCCCCGGAGGATGGCCCGCTGCTTGGTCGTCATGACGCTGCGCCTCCCTTATTCCACGAAATCGAATTCCATGTCGCCGATGGCCACCGTGTCCCCCTCGCCGGCGCCCTTTTCCCGCAGGGCGTCGATGATGCCCCAGCGGCGCAGGGTGCGGTGGAAGTAGTTGAGGGACTGCTCGTCGGAAAAGTTTACCGAATCCACCAGATAATCGATGGCGCTGCCGGAGAGCAGGTAACCCCCCTGCTCTTTTGCGATGGCAAAGGGCGCGCCCTCGGGGATCTCCGGCAGGATCTCCTCTTCGTAGGGCGCCAGGGGCGGCAGGGCGGCGAGCTTTTGCACCGTCGCCCGCATCAGCCGGTCGAAGCCCTTGCGGGTGGCGGCGGACACCGGGAAGACGGGGATGTCCCGATCTTTCAGCTTTTCCCGGAGCCGGGCCAGGTTTTCCTCGCCCCCCAGGTCCATCTTGTTGGCGGCCACCAGCACAGGCCGCTCTGCCAGGTCCCCGTACTGTTTCAGCTCCCCTTCGATGGCGTCAAAATCCGCCAAAGGGTCCCGGCCTTCGCTGCCCGAGATGTCCAGCACGTGGATGAGCAGCCGGGTACGCTCCACATGGCGCAGGAAGGCATGGCCCAGGCCGACGCCCTCCGAGGCGCCCTCCACCAGGCCCGGGATGTCCGCCAGCACGAAGGAATCCTCATCCTGCCGCACGATGCCCAGGTTGGGCTGCAGGGTGGTGAAGTGGTAATCCGCGATCCGGGGCCGGGCTGCCGTCACTACGGACAGGATGGTGCTCTTGCCCACATTGGGGAAGCCCACGAGCCCCACGTCCGCGATGGACTTGAGCTCAAGCCGCACCCTCCGGGCTTTGGTCTTTTCTCCGGGCTTGGCAAAGTTGGGGGCCTGGCGGGTGGGGGTGGCAAAACGGCTGTTGCCAACGCCGCCGTTGCCTCCCTTCAGCAGCACTTTTTGCTCCCCGTCCCGGAAGAGGTCCATCAGCACCTTGCCGCTTTCCTCGTCCCGGACGATGGTGCCGCAGGGCACTTTCACCAGGATGGAGGCACCGGACTTGCCGGTCCGGCGGCCGCCCTGGCCGTCCTCGCCGCTGTCCGCCACAAACTTGCGCTTGAAGCGAAAATCCATCAGGGTGTGCATGCGGTTTGTGGCCACAAAGACCACGTCGCCGCCCCTGCCCCCGTCCCCGCCGTCGGGGCCTCCCGCCTGGACGAATTTTTCCCGGTGGAAGGAGACGCAGCCGTTGCCTCCGTCTCCCGCCTTTACCTCGATGCTTACGATATCCACAAAAGAAGACATGGCCTACTCCTTCCCGGGGGATTCGCCTTCCCCGGCCATTGCCCAGCGGCACAGCCCGTTTTTGAGGGGACAATTCGGGCAATCCGGCTTCCGGGCGTTGCAGCAGCGACGGCCGTGCCAGATAAAAAGGTGGTGGGCGTGGGCGCGCTCTCCCTTCGGGAGCAGCTGACGCAGAGCCGCCTCGGTCTTTTCCGGGGTGGGTTCGTTCACCAGGCCGATGCGGTTTGCCACCCGGAATACATGGGTGTCCACCGGGATCTGGTCCTCGCCGAAGGCCGCCAGCAGCACCACCCCCGCCGTCTTCTGGCCTACCCCCGGAAGGCTCATCAGTTCGGCCCGGGTATGGGGGACCTTGCCCTCGAAACGCTCCAGAAGGGCCTTACAAGTGGCGATGATGTTCCGGGCCTTGGTACGGTGCAGGCCGCAGGTCTTGATGAGGGGCTCCAATTCTTCCGGTGTGAGCCGGGCGAGGGAGGCTGGGTCCGGGTACCGGACAAACAGGGTCTCGGTGACGATGTTCACCCTTTTGTCCGTGCACTGGGCGGACAGGATGGTGGCGATCAGCACCTCGAAGGGATTGGAAAAGTTCAATTCCGCCCGGGCTTCCGGGTACAATGCTTTCAGCCGGTCCAGCACGGCCTGTACATCCATGGTCATCTCTCCTTTATGGCGTAAACACCATTATACACGCCTCCCGCAATCTTTCCAACGGGAGGCGTGTTATTTT
>JAAYOH010000043.1 GCA_012520375.1 Clostridiales bacterium | reverse complement strand
GCCCTGCCCCTTTCGTCGATGCGGGCGCTCCCAATCATCACGGTACTCATTCTTTTTCCTCCTTCTCTTCCCCGTTCCCCTGGAGCTGGGCCAGCAGGTTCCGGATGGCCCCCGGCACCGGCAGCCCCATGCGGGCGGCGTTCTCCACCACGGACAGCCCCTCGTTGCTCAGGTAAAAGCAGATGACCGCGCTGCGCAGGGCCGAGCCCGTCCCCGCCACGTACAGGTCCAGGGTGTGGGCCACCCCCACCAGCACCAGGATGAACACCTTTTTCAGGATGCCCCGGAACCCCACGTTGCTGGACAGTTTGCCCTCCATCCCGGCGCACAGCAGCCCGCTGCCGTAGTCCAGGGCCATCAGCAGGACCAGCGCCTTCAGCAGCCCATCCGTTCCCCCCAGGAACCCTCCCAGCCAGCCCCCCGCCACGGTGATCCACAGCCGCACCCGATCCCAAGTCCTTGCTTCCTTCATCATGTCTCCCTCCTTTTTTAGCACACAAATTCCACCACGGCTTCCACCGAATCATCGGCGAAAGTCAATTTGCTGCCTTTCACCAGGTCCACCGTGCAGGTGTCCCCGCTGGCCGCGCACCGGAACGACGCCTGCCAGCCCAATGCGGTGGGCGACGCGAAGGGGATGGGCACCCAGTATCCGATCCCGCCCCCATACCCGCTCCCCACGGCGCTCACGATCCGCCGGATCGCCGCCGGTGCCGTGAAGTTGGCACTGGTGGAAGTCCCCGCAAACGGCACCACGACCTTGTACACGCTGTAGGGCGTGTTCAGGTACTTGCCCACGCGCACCGGCACCGCACTGTAGCCGCCCTCCTCCAGCGCCCCCACCCGGCCCTCCAGCCCGCCCACCGCCGCCGCGATGGCCGCCTCCGTCTGCCCGGCGGTCTGGAACCCGCTCAGCCTCCCCTCCAGCAACGCCCGGCCCGCCTCCGCCCCCGCCGCCGCAAGTTGCCCGATGGCGTCTTGCGTCAAATTCTCCACGCCCAGGTTGTTGAACAGGTACTGCAGCTGCTCCGTCAGCCGGAACAGGTAGTTTTTCATCATCCGCACGTCTTCCTCGGTGGAAGCGGGCGGCCCCGGCTTTATGGGGAAGTTCAGCGTAAGCCCCGGCATATGATGGTATCCCTCCCCTTCTTCACATCTCCGTCCCCCGCTCCAGCACCTTGGCCAGCAGGAACACCTTGCTGTTCCCCCTGCCCCCCAGTTCGATGCTGAAATGGTCGCACCGCCTCGGGATGATGGGCACGTTCACCACCCGCTTGCCCGTCCCCGTGATCTTGGATACCCACTCGGCGTTCAGCTGCCCCGCATCGTACCGGATGCCCACGTTGATCTCCGCGTCCGCGTCGATGAGCTGCACCCGCAGCTGGATGCGCCCCAGGTACCCCTTGTCCGGGTCGTCCATCAAAAAGTCCCCGGTCCGGGCCGTCCACTCCATGTCCCCCTCCGGGCCATACAGGGTGGCGGGGTACCGCTCGTCCAGGGTCCCGTTCCGGGTGTACATATGCCCCGTAGCCGCGTCCACCATGAAGAGATCCCCTTGGCTGGCGCACATCTCGTGGAAATGCCCCGCGCTGTCCCGCAGCCAGGCGTTCCGCGTCGTGTTGTACACGAAGGTCACCCAGCTCCCCGGCTCCCCCTCGTCCTCCATGCTGATGAAATACTCGTCGTTCAGCGCCCCGGCCACCCCGCCGCCGTACCGCACCCGCCCCAGTTTCTCGCTCACCAGCAGGGGCGGGCCGCCGCCGTAGGCCATGATGCCCCGCCTCGACTGGTAATACAGCACTTCGTCCACCTGGGCCAGGCTCTTGTGGCACCCGGCCTTGACGCCCCGCAGCCGCTCCTCCACGATCTGGAAGTTGGCGGGGACGCTGCCGAATATCTTGTGCACGCAATCATCCTTGAAGAACAGCACCGCGCCCCCGTACACCGCCGCCCCGGTAAAGGCCCCCGGGCTCCCGATGGTGGCCGCGTAGCTGTCCGTGCTCACCCCCGCGTAACAGTACCAGTTCTTGGGATCCCCCTGCTTGCAGGCGTACACCTCCCGGTTGGCGCTGCTGCATCCCCACACCCGGTTGTTGTGCTGCACAAGGAAGTCCATGTCCGGGATCCTCCGCTCCACCGTGACGACGTCGGTGAACCCCGCGTCGATGACCCCGGTCACCACGATCCACCCGTCCCCGGCCCCGGCCACCACGTAATCCGTCCCGGCCCTCGTAAAAGCCGCATGGTCCACCCCGGTGATGGATACCCCGTCCCCTTGTTGGAACAGCGTCCCCAGGGCCGCCGCCTGGATCTTCACGTAGGTCGTCCCCACCGGGCTCCACATATTCAGGGCGGAGGAATAAACTTTGAGCACGTGGTTCTCGTTGTCGGAGGTATCCAGCCAGTAGGTGTTGTTGTTCGGATCGCTCGGGGCGGTATCGGATGCCGTGACCCCCTGGTAGCTCGTCCCGTCGACCCGGCTCAAAGTAAACGAGGCGGATACGTCCTCCGCCACAGCCCCCAGGTCTTCCACCGTCATGGTCTCGGTGTCCAGCAGTTTCTTGTCCGGCCAGATCAGCACCCGCGCCCCCATCTTCACCAACTGTTTGGGGGAATCCGCCACCGCGTACCCGTCCAGCTTCGCGCCCTTCACGTAAATGCTATTTCCCCTGACATAAACAAGCCCGTCCATGTCCAGCATCCCCCGGCAGCGCTCCAGGCCGCCCTCCGTTTCCGGGCTGAATGCGTTCTCGTACTTGCCCATGGCGGGGCGGGGGGACAATACCGGGTAGTGCCCCAGGGTGATCTTCTCCGTGAAGGAAAACTCGTCCTCCCCCACGGTCAGGGTGTTGTTGTATCCCCGGAACGCCACCTGTACCGGGCGCCCCGCCGCGGTCTCCGTCAGCCTCGGCAAGAAGCTCATATCCCCCGCTCGCCTCCTTCGTCCTTCTCTCGTCCCTATCCCATCGTCTCGTCGTCCCTTCTCCCTTCCCCGTCACCAGAACCGCGTCACCCGCGCCCTTTGCACCGGCACATAGGTCCGGTTCACCCAGGCCGCCAGCTCCGCCCACACGTGGTTGAACTGGGCGGAACTGTTGTTGTACCGCATGATCTCGTTGTTGTGGAAGTCGATCATGCTGATGAGGTACTTCACATACACGTCGCTGTAGGCCCCCTGCACCAGCAGCTCGGTGGCGGGGGCCGTCTCCGGGTCGTAGGTGTACCCGTCGAACGTGACCTCCTCAAAGCCCTGGTGCCACGACAGCAGCTCCTCCAGGATGCGGGCCTCCACATGGGACAGCCATTTCACCTTGTCCGCCGCCGTATACCCGCTGGGCTTCAGGTGGTCCAGCTCCGTGAGTACGCTCGCGATGGTGACAGCCATTTTAGCTCAGCTGCTGCACGTAGGGGTTCGAGGTCAGCCGGTCGATCCGCTCGGCCACCGCCTCGTCCGCCTTCATGCTGTCGTCGACGACCTTCCACACGTTCCAGGGGACGGTCACGGTCTTGCCCTGCTCCATGGAATAGCGCACCCCGTTGACGCTCACCAGCAGGTACCTGGGCTTCTGGGGGTTCCTCGGCACGGTAAAGGTCACCGGGCCCGGCATCTCCTCCTCCAGGATGTCCCGGATGGACTTCTCCTGCTCCTGCACTTCCACGGCCTCGGGGGCCTCTTTCTTGGTCGCTGCCATATCCATAACTCCTTTCCCTATCCCGCGGTCTCTCCCGCTGTCGTCTCCCGGCCCCTCCGGGCCTCCCTTGCGCATTTCCTCAAGTATGCGGGGAAGGGCTCCTGCCCCTCCCCGCCCGTCGGTCGTTTAGTTGCTCTGGGCCACGTCGCTGAAGGTGCTGCCACACTCGATGCGCACCAGGTTGTCCTCCACCAGCCGCTCCGCCACCTTGGTGGCTTTCCAGCCCATGCTCCAGCGCTGGTTCAGGGGGTCGGCGGTGCCGCCGCTCCCCTTGGGCTTGAAGATGTGCTCCAGGCCGCCGCCCTCGATCTCCGTGGTGC
>JAAYOH010000042.1 GCA_012520375.1 Clostridiales bacterium | reverse complement strand
TGGTTATTCTTGCGTGTGGCTGTGGCAAATGGCGGAAAAGTGTTTACACCTGGGCCTGTATCGTGTATAATAATGGCGGAAACAGCAAAAGGAGGCGAACCCAGATGGACATCTTAACCCTACCCTCCGTGCTTTGCCTGATCGTGGGCACCGGCTTGATCATCCTGGAAATGGTGTTGCCGGGCTTTGGCATACCGGGCATATCCGGGATCGCCTTGGTGGTGATCGGCATTTTCGTGACGGGTGGGACCGCTGCCCAGATGTTGACCATCGCCGCTGTGGTACTGGCTGTTCTGATTATCGCTTTGCCTTTCTGTCTTCGCGCTATTGCCAAGGGACGATTCAACAAGAGCCGCATCGTGTTGAAAAGCGTCAGCGTGAAAAAAACGGCTACAGCTGCGTCGGTAACGGATCTGGTGGGAAAGAGCGGTATCACCCAAACCATGCTGCGCCCCACGGGGATCGCCCTGATCGATGGGGAGAAATACAGCGTTGTCACCGGCGGAGAGTTCGTTGAAAAGGACAGATCGGTATTGGTGACAGAGGTCCACGGTAACAAAATCACGGTAAAAGAGGAACATACCCAAACTGAAGGAGGTATATCAAGATGAAAAAGATCCTTTCCATGCTGTTGGTGGTCGTGATTTGCGCCCTGCCCGTGTTGGCAGTGGCAGATGACCAATACCATTACATTTCCCTGAGCAACTTTGCCTTCGACATTCCCGGGCTCTTGACCGGCGAAGTGGGGGCTACTCTGACTGCCGGCCAGGGCGGAGACCTGCTGAAGTTTTCGGCCTCCGGGGGCGACAGTGAGATCGGGACGCTAACCTTCAAGGTAGACGACGAGAAGATGGTGGCAACCCTGAATGGGCTGAGCAGCGCCTACATTCTGGACTTTGCCCAGGCGATGGAGTTGGCGGGGGAAACCGCACCCAGTGAGTTTCCAGATATGGATATGGAGGCCTTCGTGGGTATGATGGAGGGATTGATCGGTCTGATCGCCGATGAGCCCGAATTTGACGAGGAGACCACGAAGCAGTTTGAGACCATACTGGGCGTTGACTTTGAGAATGCGCTCACGGAGGAGGTCACGGTGTTCGATGCGCCCTACACCCTGAAGAAATGCAGCTTTATCATGAATGCGGCCATGATCGACGAGATTTACGACACCTTAGCGGCTTCCGATGAAAACTTCGGCAAGTTCTGGAACAACTACAAAAAGTTCTTCAGCCAGATGATGGAGATGGACATCGAGGACTTTTCCTTTGCCAAATTGTTCGAAGCAGGGGGTTTCGATCTGCAGTATCCCGTCACTGTGTGGAGCAGCGAGGATGAGAAGGTGGTGCGCGTCGACGTACGAGCAGATATGGCATTGACTTCGGAGGGCCAAGACATGAATATCTCCATCCCCTATACGGTGGAAGTGATCGAAGGGGACGAGACCCTCCAGATGCGGGTGTCCATGTCCATGGATGACGTGGAAGATGGCGTAAACATGGAATACATCTTCCAATTCCTGCCGGTGGATCAGGGAACCAGCTTTGAAATGGCCATGACGGCGGATATCGAAGAGGAAGCCATGTCCTTCCACCTGACGGGCACCTTGCTGGAAACCGATGAGCATGTCAGCACCCTCGACTGCAGCCTGACCGCCGGAGCCCCAGGATTGGAAGAAACCATCGGGATCAACGGCACATATACCCAAAAAGCCGAGGGCGGCTTTGGTATCCAAGGTACCCTCAGCGCATCCAACATGCCGGCTCCCCTGGCGCTGCACCTCGATTCCAGCGTGGTCCCGGTGGAGCGGGACGGCTATCCCGGCTGTGAGGGACGAGTTGCCCTGGCAGTAGAAATGGACGACGTCAAGGCAGAGTTCTCCTTCGACCTGGCCACCGGCTCCCTGCCCCTGGAGGGCATGTCTGACGCCATCGACACCCTGCCCCAGATCAATGCACTGGAGCTCATGGAGAACGAGGAACTCCAGGCCAAGGCCTTGGGGGAATTGGAAGCCTGGGCGCTTAAGGCCGGCGGAGCGCTGCTGCAGACCCCGGGGGTGGCCGAACTTCTACTCACCGTCACGGGGGGCATTATCGGCTCCGAATACGGCGTAGACTATGGATATGAAAGCTACGAATCTATGGATATGATGCCGGAAGCATCATAAGGAGGTATCCGCACCATGTTTGAGATTTATGGTTTTTTCTTCCTGCTGATCGTCATCATCATCCTGTTGTTCTTCTTCTTCCGTTTTGTGCCGGTGGGGCTGTGGATTTCTGCCGCCGCATCCGGGGTGAAGGTTTCCATCGGCACCTTGATCGGGATGCGCTTTCGCCGCATCAAGCCCTCCCGCATCGTGCTGCCCCTCGTCAAGGCCACCAAGGCGGGGCTTACGGTGGACATCAACGAGATGGAGGCACACCTGCTGGCAGGCGGCAACGTGGACCGGGTCATCAATGCCCTGATTGCAGCCCAGTCCGCCAACATCCCCCTGACCTTTGACAACAGTCGGGCCATCGACCTGGCGGGACGGGACGTGCTCCAGGCAGTGCAAATGTCGGTCAACCCCAAGGTCATCGAGACCCCTGTGGTAGCCGCGATCGCCAAAGACGGCATTGAGCTTCGGGCAAAGGCAAGGGTGACTGTGCGGGCCAACCTCGACCGACTGGTGGGCGGCGCCGGGGAAGAGACCATCATCGCCCGGGTGGGCGAGGGCATCGTCACCACCGTGGGCTCCAGTGAGAGCCACAAAGAAGTGCTGGAGAACCCCGACCTGATCTCCCGGACCGTACTGGCAAAGGGACTGGATGCGGGTACTGCTTTCGAGATCCTGTCCATCGACATCGCAGATGTGGACGTAGGCCGGAACGTGGGCGCCCAACTGCAGATGGACCAGGCGGAAGCCGACCGGCGCATCGCCCAGGCAAAGGCGGAGGAGCGCCGCGCCATGGCCATCGCCCACGAGCAGGAAATGAAGGCCAGCGTACAGGAAATGCGCGCCAAGGTGGTGGAGGCCGAAGCCGAAGTACCCAAGGCCATGGCCAAGGCACTTACCGAGGGCAAGCTTGGCGTGATGGACTATTATCAAATGCAGAACGTGATCTCGGACACCAAGATGCGGGAATCCATCTCCGAGAGCGGTGGACCCGCTCAAAAAACACAGGAACCCTGAGGATGTGAGGATATGGAAGGCCTTATCGCCATTGCCATCATCTGGTTCGTATTTTCAAGACTGAAGAAAAGTACTGGGAAGAAGGCGCAGCCGGCAAAAAAGCCGGTTGCGCCCCCGCCGTTACAGCAAGCCCAAAGAGATATCCGACGGGACAAGAGAAATCGCTTTGACAGCCATGAAAGCAGCGTCGAAAGAGACGACCAGGGGACCATCAGCGCCCCTGTACCCCATGATGCCCGTGAGGGCGCCAGCTTATTGGATGAACAGGGCTGTATCGGCGGTTCCATCCCCCATGTCGATCATGAGGGCACCGGTTGGTGGGATGAACAGGGCTGTATCGGCGGCTCCATTCCCCATGACACCCATGAGGGCAGCGCCGCCTCGGTACAGACCCGTTCTCGTCCCAAAGAGATAGAGAGGCCTGGTACTATACGTCACAAAGGTTATGCCCTTACGCCGGCAGGGATGCGCAGCGCCGTGATCATGGCGGAGATCCTGTCCAGGCCGGTATCCATGAGGAGAAACGGGAGAACCATACGATGATTCCTATCCACAATATACAAAAGGCCCTTGCTGCCGCCCTGTCCGGGGGCGGCGATTTTGCTGAGATTTTTCTGGAGGACAGCCTGAGCAACAACCTGTCCATGGTGGGGGGACGCATTGACAGTGCTACCACAGACCGCCTCCACGGGGCAGGGATCCGGATATACAAGGATCTGGGTAGCGTGTATGTACATACCAGTCGGACGGATCTGTCCGGGCTGCTCCGGGCGGCAAAACAGGCGGCGGATGCGGTGGGCAGGGCCAAAGAAACACAGGGGGCCATCACCATAGCAGATACCCCTGTTTGCTGCGAACAGATCCCGGTGCGCCGGGCGCCGAGTGATATAGCCCACACCCGGAAGCGGGAATACCTGGCCATGGCTCACGCAGCAGCCAAGGGCATGGGAGATGCGGTGGCCCAGGTGCGTTGCATCTTGGGAGACAAGGTACAGAAGGTATGGGTGTACAATTCGAAGGGGCTGCACGCCCACGAGGTGCGCACACGTACCCGTTTTGTGGTACATGTGGTGGCATCCAACGGTCACGAGAACCAAACCGGACTTGAGACCGCAGGCAGACTGGGCGGCTATGAGCTCTTTGACCGGATCGACCCTGAGGTCTTGGGCAGGGACGCCGCGCGCCGCGCGCTGACCATGCTGGAGGCGGGACTCTGCCCCGCCGGGGAAATGCCGGTGGTGATCGCCGGAGGCTTTGGCGGTGTAATCTTCCACGAGGCTTGCGGCCATTCCCTGGAAGCTACCTCGGTAGCCCTGGGGAACAGCGAATTCTGCGGAAAATTGGGCCTATCCATCGCATCGCCCCTGGTCACCGCCATAGACGACGGGACCATCCCGGGCGCTTGGGGCTCCATCGCCATGGACGACGAGGGGACGCCTGCGGGCAGGCTGGTTCTGATCGAACAGGGCGTACTGAAAAACTATATGGTGGACCGACTGAATGGCCGGCGCATGGACATGCCGGTGACGGGCAGTGCCCGTCGCCAGTCCTATGCCTGCGCCCCCACTTCACGGATGCGCAACACCTACATCGCCCCTGGGGACAGCGATGTTGCAGAGATGATCTCCACCATGGGGGACGGTCTGTATGCCAAACGCATGGGGGGCGGATCGGTGAACCCCGTGACCGGAGAATTTAATTTCTCGGTCTCCGAGGGGTATCTGGTAAGGGACGGAAAAATTGCCAAGCCGGTGCGGGGCGCGACCTTGGTGGGCAGCGGAGCAAAGGTGCTGGAGCGCATCGATCGGGTGGGCAAAGATCTTTCCCTTGCGGACGGCATCTGTGGATCCATCAGCGGCGCGGTGCCGGTATGTGTGGGGCAGCCTACGATCCGGGTAAGCAGCATGACGGTAGGAGGGCTTGAAGGATGAAGATGGAGTCTTTTTCTGCCGAACTGCTGGAGCGGGCAGTAAAATCAGGCTTTGCCCAGGCCGAGGTATACATAAAAAGCGGCGAGTCTTTTGAAGCGGGGACCCACGAGGGAGAGATCAACTCCTACGAGGTGTCCGGCAGCTTTGGGCTGGGCTTTCGCGGCCTGTACAATGGCAAGATGGGCTATGCCTCCACCCAGGCATTGGACGATGACGCCATGGAGCAGTTGATACGTGGCGCCAAACAGAACGCCCTGCTTATCGACGAGGAGGAGGCGGAAACTCTCTTTGAGGGGGCAACAAAATACCCGGATGTGAACGCCTTTTCCGAGGCTTTGGAGGAGGTCAGCGCCAAAGCAAAACTTGAAAAACTTCTGAAACTGGATGAACTGGGCCGCTCCCTGGACGAAGAAGTGCGCTCGCTGGAGGATTGCAGCCTGTTCAGCGCCTCCGGAGAAACCCGAATGATGAACACCTTGGGTTTGGACCTATGCTTTCGGAAAAACATCTGCGGGATGTCCCTGACCCCCATCGCCCGGCGGGGCAATCAGAGCGAGACGTCCTTCCGTTTTGCCTGTTCCAGGGATTTCCATGCATTGGACCCAGAGGCCCTGGCAAAGGAAGGGGTACAGGAGGCTCTGAGCCGCCTGGGAGGAGAAGTTCTGCCTTCTGGTGCATATCCCGTGGTATTCAGAAGAGACGCGGCACAAGCGCTTCTGGGGACCTTCACAGGGGTGTTCAACGCAGAGGCAGCCCAGAAAGGCTTATCACTCTTGAAAGGCCGGGAAGGCCAGACCATAGCTTCTCCAATGGTGACCATCCTGGACGACCCCCTGCAGTGGATCGGCGCTCGTCCCTTTGACGGGGAGGGAGTGCCGGGCAGTGCCAAGGCGCTGGTGGAAGACGGAGTGCTGTGCACCCTGATGCACAATCGAAAGACCGCAGCCAAACAGGGCACCAAAACGACGGGCAATGCCAGTCGATCTTATGGAAGCAAGTTGGGGGTGAGTCCCACAACCTTCTACCTGAAGCCCGGATCTTTGGGCTACGAAGCATTGCTGAGAGAGGTCCATCAGGGCATCCTGATCACCGGTCTCCAGGGGCTGCATTCCGGTGCCGATCCGGTTTCCGGAGATTTTTCCCTGAGCGCCAAGGGATTCCGCATCGAAGGAGGAGCACTGGGGGGACCTGTTACGGGGATCACGGTGGCGGGGAATTTCTTCACCCTGCTCCAGGCGGTACAATGCCTGGGGGATGACCTGTACTTTGGTTTCCCAGGGGGCTCCTGCATCGGCAGCACGAGCCTGTACGGGGGCAAGCTTACCATCGCGGGAAAATAACTTTATATAGACCGGTTTGCCTTCTTGAAAGGGAATATCAAAGGGGGAGCGCAAGTGCTATTGATCGGGATCTGCGGAGCCAGTGGCAGCGGAAAGTCCACGCTGGCGCGATTGTTGGCGGAGGAGATCCACAAAGAGTGCGTTCTTTTGCCACAGGACGCCTATTACCTGAACCACAGCGACATGTCCTTTGAGGAGCGGGAGCGCATCAACTACGACGAACCCTGCGCCTTCGACCACGATGAACTGCTCCAAGACATTATGGAGTTGATGGCGGGGCGGAGCATCATCCGAAAGAGATACGATTTCAACCTGCGACTGCGCAGCGACAGCAACGAGGTGATCCGACCTGCCGATGTTGTCATCTTGGAGGGTATCCATTGCTTCTACGACTGGCGCCTTCGGGACATGATGGACCTCAGGTTGTATATCGAGGTCGACGCGGATATCTGCCTGCTGCGGCGCGTCAAACGGGACATCAGAAAACGGGGCCGGGAGATCGAGAACATCTACGACCAATACCTGGCCACTGTGAAACCCATGTTCGACCGCTACATTGCCGGATATGTGGAATACGCCGACCTGATCGTACCCGGCGGCGGCAAGAACCGGCGGGTCATCGACATCGTAGCCGCTTATATCAACAGCAGGAGGGTGAAGGGCTGATGGACGCCATCATCTTGTATGCCTACAAGCGGAATTTTGACGTACAGAAGGCGGAACGATACTTCAAAGAGCGGGGTGTCCGGTTACAGGTAGCGGATATGAAAAAGCATCCACCCGGAGTGAAAGAACTGCGGCTCTTCGCCCAACGCGCGGGCCTTCACAACATCATCGACAAGGACAACAAGCGCTATAAGGAGTCTGCCATTGCCTATATGGCGGGGGAGGAATCCATCCTGTCCGGGCTGCTCCGGGAGCCAGAATTGCTCCGAAGCCCCATCCTTCGCATGGGACAGAAGATCACTGTGGGATACCGGCCCGACATATGGGCAGAATGGCTGAAAGAGCAAAAGAAAGATCCGCCGCGCTGATCGAACGCCGGCGGATCTTTTTCGGACTTTCAGGGCATTTCCTCGATGGCCTTTTCCAGGGCAGCTACGTTTTTTTCCGTGGTAGCCCAGCTGGTGCAAAAGCGTATCACCGTACGGCCTGCCTCGCCGGCGCACCAAACCTCGGAGAGGAAGCGCTGGTCCATCCAGGCGATCTGCTCATCGGTCAATTGCACGAACTGCTGGTTGGTGGGGGAGGCGCCGAAAAGAGGGATCCCTTTCCGGATGAAGGCGTCACGGATGCGATATGCAAGGTGGTTGGCCTCACGGCAGATGTCAAAGTAGAGGCCGTCTTTGAACAGCTCTTCGAACTGAATGCCCAAGATGCGCCCCTTGGCCAGCATGCCCCCGTGCCGCTTGATGACGTAGCGAAAATCACGGGCAATGTCCGGATGGCAAATCACCACTGCCTCCCCGATCATGGCGCCGCACTTGGTGCCGCCGATGTAGAAGACATCTGCCAGCCGGGCAATGTCCGGGAGGGTCAGGTCATTTTCCGGGCTGGTGAGGCCGTAGCCCAGTCTGGCGCCGTCGATGAAGAGGGGCAACTTGTAGCGACGGCAGGCCTCGCTGATTTTCGTGAGTTCTTCCTTGCTGTACAGGGTTCCGTTTTCCGTGGGGAAAGAGATATACACCATACCGGGCTGCACCAGGTGTTCGTGGACGCTGCTGGCCCAATGATCTCGCCATGCAGTTTCGATCTGTTCTGCAGTGATCTTCCCGTCTTGGGAAGGCAGGGTTAGCACTTTGTGTCCTGTGGCTTCGATGGCGCCGGTTTCGTGACAGGCGATATGGCCGGTCTCCGGGCTCAGAACCCCTTGATGAGGCCGGAGGGAAGCGGAAATAACGGTGATGTTTGTCTGGGTACCGCCCACAAGAAAATGAACATCTATGTCCTCCCGACCACAAGCCTTTTTGATCAGGGACCGGGCATTTTCACAGTGCTCATCCAGGCCATAGCCAACGCTCTGCAGCAAATTGCTCTCTGTAAGTTTTTCCAATATGCGGGGATGGCATCCCTCTGCATAATCACATTGAAAGAAAACCATCGTACTGTAACCTCCCTTGAACAACCGGAAGGGTTAGAATGTTCAGGGAAATGGGCTTCCCTTAGGGTCACAACAGGTATTCTTCGAACAAATCGTGTACACCAAGGCGCACGGCGCAGCTGTAGCCTGCTTCGCGCATCAAGGTTTCGGAAAGCTCGTACCCCGTAACGATGCAGCGGGCATCATGACAATCGCTGCCCAGGATGACCCTACCTCCCAGACTCCTCCAGAATTTCAGGAAGGGAAGGGAGGGATAAGGGCTCGAGCGGTATCCCCGGGCGATGGCGCCGGTATTTACTTCCAGCAGGGCGCCGGTAGCAGCCATACGGGAAAGGGCGTCGAATCCTGCCTGCAGGTACTTCGGGTCGCTCTCGTCATAATGGCGGCCGTCCTCGTTCCATTTGGCAGGCAGATCGAAATGGGCGATGATATCCGGACGGCAACGCTCGATATGATCCGCAAATTCATCGAAATAGCGGGAACACAGAGGGACCCAACCGCCAAGCTCCCGGGCAAGGCGCTCCACATCCTTGAAATTGCCATCCACCGGGATATGCTCTGATTCGTGTGTCAGATAGTGTTTGGCGGCGAGATGGTAATCTATGGGGAAGGGGAGAGGCGCGGCGAATACGTCCAGTTCCATGCCCAAGTAAATGGAGAGTTTTCCGGAATATTTTTCCCGGGCTTCCAACACATCCTGCCTGTAGGAAAGGGCAGTTTCGGGGCTCAACCCGTAGAACGGGTCCACAACCTGGATGGAGTGCTCCGAAAAACCCAAGCTGAGGAAGCCCGCCTTTTCGGCGGCTTCAGCCATCTCAAAGACCGTGTCGATTCCGTCCACATAGGCCGTGTGGACGTGGTGCGCTGAACGGGTCACCATGAGCGTACTCCATACACCGTGTCCAGGGACTTCATGCGGCTGACAAGCTCCTGTTTGTGGGCGAAGGTGTCATCCAGGTCCAGAACGGTATAAGCATATTGGCCTCTGGATCTGTTCACCATGGCGCCAATGTTTATGTGGTAGTTGGACAGGATGGTGGTGAGGGAGGTGACCACGTTGGGCACATTCTGGTGCAGCACGGCGATGCGGTGGTGGAGGATATTTTCCAATTCACAGTTGGGGTAATTCACCGAGTTTCGGATGGTGCCGTTTTTCAGGTAGGCGTCGATCTGGCGGCTGGCCATGACCACGCAGTTGTCTTCGCTCTCCGGGGTGCTTGCGCCCAGGTGGGGAATGCAGATGACCCCTTTGCGGCCGATGAGTTTGGCGGAGGGGAAATCGGTGACATAGCGGCGCAGACTACCGCATTCAATGGCGGCCAGGACGGCCTCCTCATCCACCAATTCTCCTCGGGACAGGTTCAACAGGGTGGCGCCCTGCTTCATTTTCATCAGAAGCTCCTCGTTGAACATAGAACGGGTCTCTTCTTCAAGGGGGATATGTACCGACACATAGTCACTGCGCTGCAGCAGTTCCAGCAGATTTTTTACCCGTCCGATGGAGCGGGAAAGCATCCAGGCGTGGTCTACGGAGATGTAGGGGTCATAGCCCAGAACGTTCATATCCAGCCCCCTGCCGGCGTTGGCTACCAGAGCGCCCACTTCCCCCAAGCCCACAACACCCAGCGATTTGCCTCTCAATTCCGGGCCGGTGAAGCGTTTTTTGCCCTTTTCCACCAGCTCGGGCACCTTGTCTCCCGCGTCCGCCAGGGTCTTGACCCATTGGATGCCTCCCTCAATATCCCGGCTGCCCAGGAGCATGGCTGCGACCGCCAATTCTTTCACGGCATTGGCGTTGGCACCCGGTGTGTTGAAGACCACAATGCCCTGTTTTGTGCAGACATCCACGGGGATGTTGTTGAAACCTGCCCCTGCCCGGGCAATGGCCTTTAGGCTCTGGGGCAGTTCCATGCCGTGCATGTTGGCAGAACGCACGATGATGGCATCGGGGTTCTCCATGGTGGACGAGACTTCGTACTGGTCGTCGCTCAGATGGTCGTGATATACGGGGGAGATGGCGTTCAGCGTCAGAATTTTATACATTTATTTATTCCTCACTTCAAAATCTTTCATAAATTGGATCAGCGAGATGACACCTTCCACAGGCATGGCGTTGTAGATGCTGGCCCGCATGCCTCCGGCTGCCCGGTGGCCCTTTACGTTACAGAGCCCCGCTGTCGTGGCTTCTTTGACGAAGAGTGCATCGAGTTCCGGATCCTTGGTGCGGAACGTGACGTTCATACGGCTGCGGCTGATGGGCTGCGCGATACCGTTGAAGAGGGCGCTTTCATCCAGGAACTCGTAAAGCATTTTGCTCTTTTCGATATTGATCTTTTCTATGGCTGCCACGCCGCCCTGTTCCTCCAGCCACTTCAGGCACAAGCCGCACAGGTAAATGGCATAGGTAGGGGGCGTGTTCAGCATGGAACCCTGTTTGGCCTGCAAGGTCCAGTCCCATACCTTGGGTGTCAGGGGAGAAGGCCGGCCCAAGAGGTCTTTTCGGACGATGACCAGGGTAACCCCCGCAGGGCCGATGTTTTTCTGCGCTCCGGCGAACAGCACACCGAAGCGGGTAATGTCAAACACTTCGGAGAGGATGTTGCTGGAGGCATCTGCAACCAGGGGCACGGAACCGGTATCCGGAAGGATATGATAACGGGTGCCGTAAATGGTGTTGTTGGTGGTGATGTAGAAGTAGTCGGCCTTGGGATCGAAAACAGCGGGGTCGAATTCCGGGACGCGTACATAGTTTTCTTCCCGGGAGGAGGCGACCACCCGGACCGTACCATATTTCTGGGCTTCCACCAGGGCGCCGTGGGCAAAATTGCCGCTGTCGATATAGTCGGCACTGGCATAGTCTGTCATCAGATTCAGGGGGATGGCGGCGAACTGGCCGGTGGCGCCGCCCTGGAGCAGCAATATTTCGTAACTGTCCGGGATCTGCATCAGATTCCGGATCAGGTGAATGGTTTCGTCGAAGATGTCCTGATACGCTTTGCCGCGATGGGTCATTTCCATCACGGACATACCGCTGTCCCCAAAGCACAACATTTCATTTGCCGCTGTTTCCAGCACTTTTGGGGGCATCGTTGCGGGACCTGCCGCGAAATTGTACACACGTTTCATAAAACTTCCTCCTGGTCTTTTGATGATCCCTACCCGTTTTTCCTGTGATAGTCTTCCAGCAGTTCAAACATCCGCTCTTCCTCGGAGCCCAGAGATACCATTTCTATGTCCGCTACGCGAAAACTCATGGGAGCGCAGCGCCTGCCCAGGAAATCCACCGGTTCCATCTGCAGGAACAGGTCGTTTACCTGGGTAACGAAGCCTGAATAGCTCTCCGAGGCGGTCCAGAGCGTTGCCGCTTTGCCCTGACGAGATGCCATCCCAAGCAAATAGACCAGGCCATCGTCCTCATCCCGCACCTGGGGCATGGGATGGTTCTGCCCAGTCAGTCGCAGCAACAGGGACAGCCGTTCCGCGTATGCGCTGTCGTGTTGGATTTCCAGGATGGCGTTGAGACGAATAGCAAAAAAACCGTCGGGCTTGCCGAAGGGGGTTAGGGAATGCACCAAGGTTGTGCGTTGATTCACTGCCAACACATAGCCCGCGATGAAATCGTCCGGATTGTTGGGGTCTGTAAAAATCGAAGCGATAAGCCCTTCATTCATGAGGTTGCGAAGCTGATAGGCTGCGTATTTCGTCGCGTTGTTCATTTCAAATCTCAAACCCGTCCTTGTTCAACTCGTAGAAGAAATATCGGCCCAGTACGTCTGCCACTCGGATCATGGGGGTACCGGTGAACACCGGCAGCCGAAGGTGGGTTTCGATATTTGGTGTGCTGCGGCTGCGCCATGCGGAAGCAAACGGCTCAAAGGCGCCATCCCGAAAATACCCGACTGACCAGTTGTCCAAGGCATCCATCCCGGAAAACACCCTGGGACCCAGACCGCTTTCCAGGGCATATTCCAGCAGTTCAACCTCGTAGTAGCCTATCCCGGTAAAACCTCGCACCCGAAGAGCAGGGTTTCCGATGCATGGTGGGGCATAGTAGTCCACATTCCATTCTTTCAGGCGGGAACGCACCACATGAAATGAATAGGGGGCGCAGTCTACCCCAACGAATCGGCGATTCTGTTTTCCGGCGGACACCAAGGTCGTGCCCGAACCGGCGAAAAGGTCCATCACCAGGTCCCCAGGCCGGGAAGAAGAACAAATGATCCGATCCAAGAGCGCTACGGGTTTCTGGGTGTCGTAACCGGTGCGTTGGGGGTCCTTTTGCTGCAGATGGCTCACATCATCCCAAACATCGGTTGGGTAGACCGGGTCGTCTTCGTAGTAGGTATATACTTTGCCGCCGGAACGGATGGAGCGGTATATCCTGCCATCTGGGTCCACATGACGTTTCATGTGGTTATTCCTGCCCGTGGTCTTGACATAAGCCACGGACTTTATATCGAAATAGTAATTCCTTGTCTTCCTGTACAACAGGATGGTATCATGCTTGCGGGAGAAAAAATGCTTGGCGCGGCCGCCGGTTTGATAAGCCCATACGATCTCGTTGAGCAGGTTCTTTTCCCCAAAAATATCGTCCAACATGAGTCGCAACCGGGCATTCATGCGGTAGTCGATGTGGAGGTACAGGAGCCCGCTATCGCTGAGCAATTCTCTGCAGCCCTGGAGGACCTGGCGCATCATGGAAAGATAGTCCTCGATGGGCTGCCGGTCGGTATAAACGAGTTGGTCAAGAGAGCCTCTGCCGCTTTTCCAGTCTTTTTCTCCCACCTTGACCCGGATGGAAAAGCGCTTGCCGGTAGCAAAGGGCGGGTCCAGGTAGATGCACTGGACGCGGGCGCGGTAAGCTTGGATCAAAAAGGGCAGGATCTGGAGAACGTCGCTCTGGTAATAGACCCCGCTGGGATCCTTGCCCGATTGACGTTCGTAGGTAAGCCCTACTTGTCTAAGATCCATGATCGATCACTCCTGCCAATATCCTGTATAGCATACCAGATATGGCAAACAAAGTCACGATAAATGTATGTTGAAGTCCTCGAAGCGAAGGAAAAACACGGCTCATAAAGCCGCACATCAAAGTTGCCGTTGCATTTGTGTCTGAAAATTTATACACCTGCCCGAACAGCTTCTTCACAGGACTTCATGGCCTCCAGGGTGTTTTCGAACAAACGGGGAAGTTCCCAGCCCAGCATTTCTGCGCCCTTGCGAATGACGTCCCGAGAGCAGCCCGCGGCGAATTTCTTGTCCTTGAACTTCTTCCTTACGCTGCTCACATCCATATCCTGTACGCTTTTGCTGGGGCGCATCAAAGCTGCCGCGCCGATGAGGCCGGTGAGTTCGTCCACAGCGAACAGTACCTTTTCCATCATATGTTCAGGGGCGACGTCGCTGCATTGCCCGTAGCCGTGGCAAACCACCGCATGGACGAAATCGGGCTCCGCCCCGATGGTTGCCAACAATTCCGGCGCTTTCTTGCAGTGTTCATCGGGCCACTTTTCGAAGTCTATATCATGGAGCAGCCCCACCAGAGCCCAGAATTCGGCCTCTTCGCCATAACCCAGGTTGTTGGCGAACCAGGCCATGACACCTTCCAGGGTAAGGGCATGGGCGAGATGAAAGGGCTCGCTATTGTAGGCTTTCAGCAGGGTGAGGGCTTCTTCCCTCGTAATGGCGGTGCTCATGGTCATTGGGTGTCTCTCCTTTGCATGGATGCGTTCATGATTGGAACAGGTCGTCGGCCAGTTTATCCAGCCATGTCCCTTCGAAAAGTTCGACAAGCCCCTTGTCGCAGGCGCCGGCGAGCTTTGGGTTGATGGGGATACGTGCGGTATGGGGGATGTTCAACCGGGAAGCAGTCTCTTCCAGACGGCTCTCGCCAAAGGGGTATAGTTTTTTTCCGCAGTCGGGGCACTCGATATAACTCATATTTTCAACCAGGCCAAGAACCGGCTTATTCAGGAGCCCTGCCATCTTGACCGCCTTTTCCACCACCATACCCACCAGTTCCTGTGGGGAGGTGACCACGACAACCCAGTTTACGGGCAGGGACTGGAACACGGTAAGGGGTACGTCCCCGGTTCCCGGAGGCATATCCACAAACATATAATCCACTTCGTTCCAGACCACATCGGTCCAAAACTGCTTTACCGCCCCCGCGATAACCGGCCCTCTCCATACAACCGGGTCGGTGGCATCAGGCAGGAGCAGGTTGATGCTCATGACTTCAATGCCCGTCTTTGTGAAAGCGGGGACGATCCCAGCCTCATTCCCAAGGGCCTGCTCTTTCAAGCCAAACATGCTGGGGATGGAGGGGCCGGTAATGTCGGCGTCAAGAATGGCGGTCTTGAAACCCCTGCGCTGGGACAGCACTGCCATCAGGCCGGTAACCAGGGATTTTCCCACACCGCCTTTGCCGCTGATCACGGCGATGACTTTACGGATGTTTGAATAGGCGTTCATGGGTTCCAGCATGCTGGTCTTTTCCCGATCGTTGCAGTTGGCAGTGCAGTTCTCACAATCATGGGTACAATCGCTCATGGGTATATCCTTCCTTTCTTGTGATGGGTTGATTATCGGTGGATGGCGCTCAGTTTGCCGGATGACAGCATGTCGTCGAACAGGGCGGTTTGGCTGTCGGCAGTGCTCTCTTCTTCTGTATCATCGCCGCCCTTCATATACGCATCAAAATCTTTTA
>JAAYOH010000041.1 GCA_012520375.1 Clostridiales bacterium | reverse complement strand
TGCCGCTGGTGAGCTCTTACCTCGCCTTTCCACCCTTACCCCTCCCGAAGGGAAGGGGCGGTATATTTCTGTTGCACTTTCCTTGGAGTCGCCTCCACCGGGCGTTACCCGGCATCCTGCCCTATGGAGCTCGGACTTTCCTCAGACACGAAAGCATTTCTGCCCCTGCCTGCGGCCGCCCGACAGTCTCATCAAACCGTATTACAGCATATCCTCCGGAACGTAGACGATGCGGCCGCAGTTTTCGCACTCCACGACCTTTTCGCCCGCCCGGAGCTCCTTGAGGCTCACCGAGGGAAGCTGCATGTAACAGCCGCCGCACTGATTCTCCATCAACAGTGCCATGGGAGGCGTAGAGTGCTGCTTGATCCACTTGTAGCGCTCCAGCAACTCGGGGTCCACCCCCTTGGCTTCCTTTTCCGTGCGCGCCCGCAAATCCTTTAGCTTCCTGCTGCTCTCTTTGAATTCCACATCATAGCTCTTTTTCAACGCATCGTAAGCCATCTTGGTCTTGGCAGCCTGTACCCGGATCTCCCTCTGCTGCCGCAGCCGGGTATCCGAATCCTTCTTGATCCGTTGCAGCTCCTGCTCGTAGTGGCTCAGGTTGTCCACCATCCTCTGCATGGACTCGATGGCCTTTTCCAGTTCCTCTTTTGTCTCCGGGGTCTCCTCGTCCAAGGCCTTCTTATCCTTTGCCAGCAGATCGGACAGCCGGAGGTATTCATCCCGTACCGCGTCCAGCCGGTCGGTCATGGCGGAAACCTCGCCCTCGATCCGCTTCATGTTGTCCTGCTGCTCCAGCAGGAAATCCCGCTGCTTCAGCAATTTTTGCCTCGAAGGCGACTGGCGCATTTCCGTTTCGAAGCTGTCCGCTTCCATATCCACCTGCATATACTTCCACAACACATCCAGCTGCACGATAATCCTCCTCAGAATGGCTCATAGGCGCTTTCGAAAACCACCACCTTATATTGTAACGCATCCAGGCGATTTTGTAAAGTGTTTCTCAGTTGTTTAACGGCAGGCCGCTCCGTGGCATAGTGACCCGCTTCCAGCAGGGTGAGGCCCGCCGCCACCGCGTCCAGGGCATCGCTGTGCTTGATCTCCCCGGTGAGATAACAGTCGCAGCCGGCCAGCAGCGCGCTTTCCCAGAAAGATCCTCCCGCGCCGCCACACACGCAAAGACGGCTGATCCGCTGATCCCCCCTGCCGTAGGTCCGCACCACGCCGCCCAACACCTCCCCGGCCCGCTCCGCCAGGGCGGCCAGGCTCGTGTCCAGGGCGCCCGCACGCAGCCCCCCGGGCAGTACCATGGGGTCGGACAAGCCCATGATCCCCGCCAGCACCTCGTTCACGCCGCCGGGCGCCCCGTCCAGGTTGGTATGGGCAGCGATGTGTGCCAGGCCGGATCGGATCAGGGCGCACAACAACCGCCCCTCCGGGTCTTCCTCCCGCAGATTCTTCCTGCCGTGAAACAGGATGGGATGATGGCTCACGATCAATTGGCAGCCCTTTCTTTTCGCCTCTTCTATCGCCCCCACGGTCACGTCCAGACAGACCAGCACCTTTTCCACGCGGCTGTCCATGCGCCCCGCCAGCAGGCCCGAATTGTCCCAGGCCTCCTGGCTCTCAAAGGGCGCCAGCTCATCCACGATCCGGTATATTTGTTCCACCGTCGCCTGCATACAGGATCTCCTCCCATATCTTTACTTCCTTTGTCAGTTCCTTCGGGTCGGCATCCCCCTTCAGCGCCCCGGAAAGGGCCTTTCGGACAGTGCCCAGGCGATAGGCCGCATAGGCCCGGAAGTCCGGCCCGCCCCTTTCCATCAGTATGGGGCCTGCGATCAGCTCGGCCTCGCTGTACGCTGCCACCCCCGCCCGGGCCGCCATGCCCACATACCATCTTCCCTCCGCCCGCGCCAGCTGCTCTTCCCGGATGGCATAGCCCAGTTCCATCAGGGTGCGCCGGAGCAGTTCCGCCCCCCGATTGGGCTGAAGCACCAGTTGCGCCCCCGCCAGGACAGCCCGGCCCCGCTCCAGAATCCCCGCGATGGTCCTGCCCCCCATGCCGGCAATCACCGCGCAGTCCGCCCTTCGGGTCAAGGCCTCCGCCCCGTCCCCCACGCCAAAACTCACCCTGTCCATGAGGTCCAGCCGATAGGCCAGCTGCCGCGCCTTGTCCAGGGATGCCGCGCTCACGTCCAGCAGCTGCACATGGCCGCACTTGCCCCGCAAAAGCAACTCGATCCCCAGGTACCCGTGATCCGCGCCGATGTCCGCCACGCAGCCGCAGGGCTCGATCATGCGGGCCAGCATCTCCAGCCGCGCGTCCAGTGCCATTGCCACACCTTCTCCTGTAAAGGATCGTCCCCGGCCTATCCGGGGACGATCCTGCTTTTGTCAGTCCAGGGAATCTTTCAGCTTGCGGGAGCGGCTGGGGTGCCTGAGCTTGCGCAGGGCCTTTGCTTCGATCTGTCGGATCCTCTCCCGGGTCACCTTGAAGTACTTGCCCACCTCTTCCAGGGTACGCGCCCGGCCGTCTTCCAACCCGAACCGCAGTTTCAGCACCTTAGCCTCCCGGGGCGTCAGGGTCTCCAGCACGCTCATCAGCTGCTCCTTGAGCAGGGTAAAGGCTGCCGCCTCCGCAGGGGCCGGCGCATCCTCGTCGGTGATGAAGTCCCCCAGATGGCTGTCCTCCTCCTCGCCGATGGGGGTCTCCAGGGAGACCGGCTCCTGGGCTATCTTGATGATCTCCCGCACCTTTTCCTCGGTGATCCCCATCTCCGCAGCGATCTCTTCGGGGGTTGGATCCCTGCCGTATTCCTGGAGCAGCTGCCGGGATACCCGGATCAGCTTGTTGATGGTCTCCACCATGTGCACCGGGATGCGGATGGTGCGCGCCTGGTCCGCAATGGCCCGGGTGATGGCCTGACGGATCCACCAGGTGGCGTAGGTGGAGAATTTATACCCTTTGCGGTAATCGAACTTTTCCACCGCCTTGATCAGGCCAAGGTTGCCCTCCTGGATCAGGTCCAGAAACAGCATGCCCCGCCCTACATAGCGCTTCGCAATGGACACCACCAGCCGCAGGTTTGCCTCCGCCAGGTGGTGCTTGGCCTCCTCATCCCCGGCCTCCATGCGCTTGGCCAATTCAACCTCTTCTTCCGCAGTGAGCAGCGGCACCTTGCCGATCTCTTTCAGGTACATGCGGACGGGATCGTCGATGAAGACCCCCGTGGGAACCGACAGTTCCTCATCCTCTTCGTTTGCGGCCTCGGCAGTAGGTTCGGGCTCGGGCTCAAGTTCTTCCCCCTGCCCCGCCTTTTCCTGGTTGACCACCTCGATCCCCACACTGCTCAGGGTATCCAGCACCTTGTCCATCTGCTCGGAATCCAGGTCCAGCTCCGCCAGCTGCTCGATGAGGTCTTTATAGGTCAGTACGCCTTTTTTTTCTTTTCCTGTCTCAATCAACTCCCGTATCCGGGCGCCCACATTTTCCGTCATTACCCTATCCAAGTGGATCACTCCCTTCCACCGGTCCCTGAAAACGCCTGTTTATCCCGCTGAATCTCCTGTATCCGTCGAAGCAACCCGGACTTTTCTGCTCCCTTTGCCTCTCCCAGCTGCTGTTGGAGGCGGGCAATCTCGCTGTCCGCCCTCTGTTCCCGGATGCACCGGAGGCAGTCCCGGGCTTCGTTCAATGCTTTGGGATCCTCGGTTAGCACCTCCCGGCTCAACGCACGGGCTGCCCGCTCCCGATCTTCCTCCGGAACATTGTCCAGTACCGCCGCCCCGCTCCTGCCTTCCATGAGCATGGCGGCCATCCGGCGGTACAATGGATCGTCAAAATCCTCTTCCTGCACCACGTCCCGGGAGATCTGCCCGGCACTCAGCAAATACAACAGCGTCCTTTGCGCCTTCTCTGCCTCGCTCTCCTCCCGGTCCTCCCGGCGGGGAGACCGGAAACGCAGCGGCCTATTCTCCTCCTGTCTGGGCATCACCCCAAGCTGCTCCCGCAGCGCGGCTTCGGAAAAGCCGGTTTCACGGGCCAGTCTGCCCAGATACATCTCCCGTTCCACCGGGCTGGACACCTTTCTCAGTACCCCGCAGCAGCGGACGGCATACGCCATGCGCTGTTCCTGGTCCGACATATCTACCCCGTCCGCCTCCCGCTGCATCCTGTACTCCACGGAAGACAGCGGACGGAGCTTTTCAAAGCCCTCCAACCCGTATTTCCGGATATACTCGTCCGGGTCAAGGCCCTCGGGAAAGGACAATACCCTGCAGGCCAGTCCCTGCTCTTCGCATAGTTCCAGTCCCCTCAGGGTCGCGTTCTGCCCCGCCACGTCCCCGTCATAGGACAAATACACTTCCGGGACATAGCGCTTCATGAGGCGAACCTGTTCCCCGGTCAAAGCGGTCCCCAGGGTGGCTACCACGCCCTCTACACCGCTCTTTCGAAGGGAGACCACATCCATATACCCTTCCACCAGAATCAACCGTTTCAAGCCCCGCTCGCCGCGCACAAGGTTCATGGCATACAAACCCCGGCGCTTGTTGAACACGGGCGTGTCCTGGGTATTCAGGTATTTGGGCTGCGCTCCTTCCATGGCCCGGCCCCCAAAACCCAATACCCTGCCCTGGGCGCTGATGATGGGAAAGATGGCCCGCCCCCGGAACATATCGTAGCGGGAATGCTCTTTCTTCACCACCAGGCCGGCCTGCTCCAGCACGTCCGGGCTGTAGCCCTTTTGGGTCAGCGCCGTCTCCAGGTCATTCCAGCCCTTTCCGGAGGCGCCCAACCCATAGCGCCGGATATCCAAATCATCCAGACCCCGCCGGTGCAAGTAAGCCAGGATCTCCGCCCCTTCCGGCGACCACAAAAGTTCATGGAAATACAGGGCGGCAGCGCGATTGGCCTCAAAGATCTGTTCCCGCAGCGCCTTGTCCGCCTCGCGGCCCGGCCGCCCGCCGGATTCGGGCAACTGCATATGGACCCGCTCCGCCAGCATCTTCACCGCATCCATGAACTCCATCCGTTCCATTTCCATCACAAAATGGATGACGGTCCCGCCCTTGTGGCAGCCGAAGCAATAAAAAAGCTGCGAAGCTGCGTCCACAGAAAAGGAAGCCGTTTTTTCGTTATGGAACGGACACAATCCCCAGTGCTTCCGGCCCCTGGGCTTCAGATGCACATAGCTGCTCACCAGGTCCACGATATCGACCCTGGAACGCAGCTCATCCAACCAGGCGTCCGACAAGCGTGCCAATGTAGAACGATCCTCCCCCATCCGGTCCGCTGAGACAACGGCTTATCTTTTCGACGCGGAATGCGTGTTTTCCTGCCCAATGGAAAAATTACACAAACTTTCCCTGCTCCTTCCACAGAAGGTCCCCCCAACAAAGCGGCGGACCGCCCCGAAGGTTCGGCCCGCCGCATGCGTATGGCGTCGTCCCGGAACTCAGTTCCAGCGATCGTGATAAAAGGTCACATTGGCTTCCGCCACCCAGGTCTCCACCGCTTCGTCGTAAGCCGCCGTCTTGCTGTTCTCCTGGGCAGTGTCGGTGCAGGCATCCCGCACATCGTCCAGGGGCACCGGACCGGGGGTCAGCGCCCGCATGAACTTGATGATATGCACGCCGTTGGTGCCCACCACGGGTTCGGACACGTCGCCGGGCTTTTCCAGCTTCATAGCCGTTTCGGTGAACACGCGCTCCCACATCTCAGAGCCCTGGGCCACAAAGTACCCGAGGGTCTTCGTGGGTTCTTCCTGCATGCCCGGGTCCTGGCCGTACTGCTCGATCAGGGCCTCAAAGTCCTCTCCCGCCGCGATCTTGCCCAGCACCTCGTCCACCGTGGGCTGCACACTTGCCAGGTACTCCGCCTTCAGGGCTTCCACTTCCTTCGTCAGCCGCGCCTTTTCTTTTTCCAGTTCCTCACGGCTGGGCATATCCTCTTCATGGTGCTCCTCGTCCGGGGCATCTTCGGGCTCCATCAGCACGTCCATCGTCCCGGCCTCTTCTACAAGCTCTTCTTCCACGGTTTCCCCGTCAGCCTCCAGGTCGAGATCAAAGTCCTGAGAGCCCTCCTCCAGGGGTTCGATGGCCACCTCGTAGTCTCCGTCCGCGTAGGCGCCTTCTTCCAGCCCAAAAGCCTCAAGGTCCAGCCCTTCCTCAGTCGCGTCTTCGCCATTCTCCATGGCGTCCAGATCCTCCAGCTGATACAAAACGTCGTCCAGCTTGTATGTCAGTTCGCTCAGGGTCTCCACCTGCTCATCGGTGAAGGGGATCAGGATGTGCTTCACCGCCCGGTAGCCTTCGGGATACCAGTACAGGTCGTTCCCGGACATGGCAGCGTATTCAAAATTGTAGGGATCTACCTCAAAGCTCCCCTGGTCCGCAGCCACCAGTTCCTCATAGGCGGCGTTGATCTGGTCCTCGCTGGCGGTCACGTCTGCGGTGACATATTCGTTCAGTTTGTTCTGCCAGGCATCGCTCAGGGCAAGTTCCACCGCCATTTCCTTGGTGTAACCGTTCTCCGCCAGGTAGACGGCTACTTCCGCCCGCACGGCTTCGGGGTCCTGGCCCTCTTCATCGCTCTGGAAATACACCATATAGTACTCCAGGGCCTCCTCGTATTCCTTTTCAGCGGCTTCGGTGAGGCTCTTTTTCTCCTCCTCGCTCAGCTCGTACAGTCCCAGTTCCCTGGCTTTATTCTCAATGACCTTGTTCTCCACCAGATAGTGCACGATCTCGTCCTTGATGGAGCGGATGGCTTCCTCGTCATTCAGTTCATATCCGTTGGCGGAATAATAGGCCACCACCTCGTCGTACTCCGCCTGGGCATCGGACAACAGCACCTGTCCGCCGGTAAACTCTGCCAGAACAGTGGCGGGGTCCTGGGTCTTTGTCACCTTCACCATGCTGCATCCCGAGACAAACAATGCAAGCGCCATCAGAAGGGCACACAGCCTCACGATTTTCTTCATACTATCCAGATCTCCTCTCTTTCTGACCCACATGAGCCAAAACCCAAAGCCAGGTGGATCAGCATCAAATTCATGAATGCTTCCCTCTCATAAGACGCATCGCTTTTTTTGAGGTTCCTGCTTCCGGGAACTTAACACAGGCCGATCAAGGGTACCCCCAGTTCGCTGCCCATGCGCCGCACGATACCGATCCGCTCTTTCAGCTCCTTCAGGGGCATGTCCGTGGTCAGCACCGCGTTCAGGGGGCCGTCGGAGCGCACGTCCTCTACCGGTATGGCCTCGCACAGGGGCAGAACGTCCCCCTCCACCCGGATGACCGCCCGCACCGGTTCCTCGTCCGGGGCCACGAAGGGGACGACGGGCAGCACGTCACAGGATACGGGCCTGTCCAGGTTCCTGGCCAGCTCCACCAGGTCCCCAATCAGAGCGCTGGCGGTGGGCAGCCTGCCGGCGCCCTGGCCGTAGAACATCACATCGCCCACGCAGTCCCCGTTCACGCACAGTCCGTTGAACACGTCCCGCACCCCAACGAGGGGATGTCCATCGGGAACGAAGGAAGGATGTACCCAGCCCGTCCAGCCCTCCTCCGTCCGGCGGGCGTGGGCGATCAACTTCAATGCGCCCCCCATCAGCCGGGCGGCGTGGAGATCCCGTTGGGTGACCCTCCCGATGCCCGTGGTGGGGATCAGCCTGTCATCCGACAATCTTGCGCCGAAAGCCGCATTGGCCAGAATCGCCAGCTTGCGCCGGGCATCCAGCCCGTCCACATCCGCGGTGGGGTCGGCCTCCAGGTACCCCAGGGATTTGGCTTCCGCCAGAGCCGCGTTGAAGGTCATCCGGGTCTCCTCCATCCGGGTAAGCAGGAAGTTGGTGGAGCCGTTGACGATTCCGTTCAGGTGCAGGATCCGGTTCCCCGCCAGGTCGGTCTTCAGGGGACGCAGCACCGGCACGCCGCCGCACACCGCCGCCTCGCACAGGTACCAAGCGCCCTTCTGCCGCGCCAGCTCCCGCAGTTCGTCTCCCCGGGTGGCCACCAGCTCTTTGTTGGAGGTAATCACGCCGATGCCCCTGGACAGGGCTTTTTGTGTGTATTCATAGGCGATCCGGGCGCCGCCGATGGTTTCGAACAGCACCTTGACATCCGGATCCCCCAAAACCCGGTCGATGTCGTCGGTCAGTTCCACGTCCTCGGGCAGATCGACCTCCCGGATGTCTACCACGTATTCCAGGCAAATATCCTGCCCGATCGCCTGGGCGATGGTCTCTCTGTTTTTGATCAGCATCTCCGCCACGCCGGAGCCCACAACGCCGTATCCCGCTATCGCTACTTTCATTCTGGTCATACCTCCTCAATCATTACATCGTCCAGCAGGGACTTGTATGTCGATCTCTCGGTCAGCCTGGTCCCCTCGGCCATGACGCTGGCGGCAGCGCAAGCCATTCCCCGCCGGAGCACTTCTTCCAGGGGTTTCTCCGCCATCAGCCCGTAGATCATGCCCGCCATCATGGAATCCCCTGCGCCCACCGTGGAGCGCACGGGCACGTGCAGCCCGGGGGAAGACAGGGTCCGCTCCCCATCGGTGAGGATGGCGCCCTCCGCCCCCAGGGAAACCGCCACAAAGTCGATCCCCCGCCGAGCCAATTCCTTGGCTGCCCCGATCACGCCGGCCCGGTCCGCCAAGGGCCTGCCCACGGCCATCTCCAGCTCCATGCGGTTGGGCTTGATCAGGCAGGGCCGCGCTTCGATCCCCCGTCGCAGCGCCTCCCCCTCGGCATCCAGGGCGCACTTCACGTCGATGCCTTCCACCGCCCGGATCAGCTGGGCATAATAGTCCACGGGGCATCCCGGAGGCAGCGAGCCCGTGAGGACCAGAAAATCGCTGTCCTCCGCCAGGCGACACACCAGCTCAGTCATCTCCGCAAGATCCTGGGCGTTCACCCGTACCCCGGGCTCGTTGAACTCCGTAACCACGCCCTGTTCTGCATCCAGCACCTTCAGGTTGGTGCGCACGGAGCCCTCCAGCCACACAAATTCGCTCTGCACCCCGTGGGCCATCAGCCGGTTCTCAATGATCCTGCCATTTTCCCGGCACAAAAAGCCCGCACACCGGGTCTCTGCCCCCAGGGTGGCGGCCACCACCGACACGTTGATGGCTTTTCCCCCCGCATCCCGCCGGGTGCTCATGACCCGGTTCATGGATCCGTACCGGAAGCGCTCGATGGTCAATGCCTTGTCGATGCTTGGATTCAGGCTTACCGCAGTGATCATATCTCTCCCCCTTTTTCCTCTACAGCCGTGCGGGCCGTCGTTCCCTGCCGCGCTTGTTCTCTTCCCGCGAGCGCGCCGATATGCTGAACACCATCCCCATGCCCATAAAATTGGTCAACGCATTGCTGCCCCCATAGCTGATGAAGGGCAGGGGGATCCCAGTGACCGGCAGCAGGCCCAACACCATCCCCGTATTTTCCACGATATGGAACAGGAACATGGCCATGACACCCACGATGACATAGCTGCCGAATGCGTCGCTGGCCTGGGTGGACAGGGCGAACAAACGAATGATCAGCAACAGGAAGGCCAGGATCAGCAGTCCCGCCCCTACAAAGCCAAAGGCCTCGCACACAATGGCGAAGATGAAGTCGGTGTAGTCGTCCGGAATATAGTTCAGGGAGGCAAAGCTGCCTGCGGAAAACAGGCCCTTGCCCCAGAGCCCCCCCGAACCCACCGCGATGCGGGCGTTTGCGGTCTGCAGGCCGGCGCCCATGGGGTCGTAGGTTGGGTCCAGCCATACCTTAATGCGGGCCAGGCGGAAACTGGACTCCGACACGTTCATCAGATACCATACGAACACCAGCATCAGCACCCCCAGGGCCAGGATGCCCACGATCAGCTTGTAGCTGGTCCCCGAGGAGAACAACATGACCCCGTACACCGCAATGTACACCAGGGCGGTGCCCACATCGGGCTGCATCATGATGAGGATCAGGGGAAGGCCCACGTAAGCCAGGGTAGGCAGCAGCTCCGCCACCGTCATGATGTGCTTCTTCCGGCTGGCGAACAGTTTGGCCAGGGAGATGATGATGGCGAGCTTGCCGAACTCCGAGGGCTGTATCGTCCGCTCCCTCCCCCAGGAAAACCAGCCCGTCATGCCGCTCCTGCCCCCTCCCGTGAACAGCACCACCACCAGCATGAGGATGTTGATCCAGTAGATGGTGTTGGCGCGCCGCTCGAAGATCTTGGGATCCAGGTATATGATGCCCGCCATGCACAGCAGCCCGGCCAGGATCCATAACAGCTGCAATCTTGCGTAGTAGGTGGGCTGGCTTCGGATCATTTCCAGAAAGGTCATGCTGTCGATCTCCTCCTGCTCCAGGGGGGAAGCGGTGGCGGCAAAGATGCACACCACCCCGAAGAGGGCAATCAACAGCAAAAGGATCAACAGGCCCCAGTCAAAGGAGCGCAGCAGGCTGGGCGTAAAGCTGTTGCGGCGGATGTTTCGGCCGATCCGCTTGAACAGTTCCTGGGCATTGGGTTTCTTTCTTCTTTCCCTTTTATCCATTTCCTTATCCGTTTCCTATCCCCGTATCGCAAGAGCCAGCCGCTTCCATAGCCTTGGCCGCCGGATCTCCTGGATGGGTCTTTCCTCCCCCGCAAGGTTGAAGGCCGCCGTCTCCAGGGCTTGCCCCGCTGCGCCTTCCTCCCCCAGGGGGATCTCTTCGGGCACCAGCCCCAGCAGCCGGATCCCCTCCAGCTTTTCTCTGTACGCCTTGAGCCCAAAGTGCTCGTCTTCCATGTCCCCGGGACGGACCCGGTTCAGCACCAACCCCGGATCCGCCAGGCCCAGGTGGCGGACCAGCCCCCGCACCCGCTCCGCATCCCGCAGTTCCACGGCCCCGGGCACGCTGACCAGTACCGCCCGGTCGCTCACATGGAGGGCGTTCAGGAAGCCCCGGCCGATCCCCGCCGGGCAGTCGATGAGCACCATGTCGAAATGGGGTTTCAGCCCTTTCACCACCCGGCTCAGCTGCACCTGGCCGATGGCCTCCCCGCCCCGCAGCTGGGCGGCGCTGATCAGGGCCAGGTTCTCGTTGTCCCGGGGCCGCACCAGCGCCTGTTTCAGGCGGCACATGCCCTCGCCCAGGTCCGCCAGGTCGAACACCACCCGGTCCTGCAGGCCCAGCAGGATGTCCAGGCTCCTCAGGCCCATGTCCAGGTCGATGAGGCACACCTTTTTCCCCGAACGGGACAGGGCAAGCCCTGCCGCCCGGGCTAGGGTGCTTTTCCCAACCCC
The DNA here is from genome assembly GCA_012520375.1 of Clostridiales bacterium. GTDB lineage: Bacteria > Bacillota > Clostridia > Christensenellales > Aristaeellaceae > Excrementavichristensenella. Next base: position 8,657 of record JAAYOH010000041.1, on the reverse strand, counting down.
GCCCTTTCCCGAAACGATGGCGATCACTTCACACATGGGCTCTACTCCGCAAGCCTTCCGGAATAGGGGACCACAAGGGTATCCCGCTTTTCCTGCTGGGCAAGGTAGTACTCGATGGTGTTGATGGCGGTTGTGGAGGAATAGGCGCCGGCATACCCGTTCTGGATATACACCACCACCACGATCTCCGGGTTCTTGTCGTAGGGCGCGTAGGTCACCAACCAGCTGTTGTTCTCGATGTCGATATCACTTCGCTGGGCGGTCCCGGTCTTGGCCGCGATCATGGCGTGGGACTTGACGAAGTGGGCCGCCGCGGTGCCGTCGTTCTCCGTGGAAGTAACTTCCTTCATACCCTGCTGGATGGCGGCGAAATAGGGGTCCCCTCCCGTGATGCGGTTGGCCACCACCGGTTCCTTGTCCAGCACCACGCTGCCCGTGGGAGACACGATCTTGTCGATGATCTGGGCGTCGTATACCGTGCCGCCGTTGCACACCGCGCTGACGTACCGGGCCACCGCCACGGGGGTAACCTGGGTGATGGACTGGCCGATGGCCACCATGATGGTCTCGCTGGGGGTCCACCGCAGGTCGTTGATGAAGGAGAAGAAGGTGTTGACCAGGAAGTGATTGGCGATATAGTTGGAGGGCAGGTTCATCTGCTCCATCAGGATGTTCCGGATCTTGGCAGGCCACAGCGCCTTGTCGCCGTCCTCGTTCACCAGGTCCAGGATCATCTTGGCCACCTTGTTCAGCCTGTCTTCGTCGTAGGTGATGCCCCGGTCCGCCCCCACCTCCCGCAGGGTCTTTTTGATCATCACCGAGGCGAAGTAGGGCTTGGAGGTGTACTGGTTGTCGATGGCCCGGTCGGAATCGTACAGCATCAGCTGGTTGCCCACGAAACTGGTGGACTCGCTGGGAAGTTCTATGTTGGTCTTGCTGGTCAGGCCCAGCTTGGCCGCCCAGGACACCAGTTTGTCGATGCCTACCCGGTACCCGATTTCGTAGAAGAAGTAGTTGCAGCTGTTTTTCAGGCCCTGGACGATGGTCTGGTTCTGGTGGGAAGACAGGCGCGTGGAGCGGCTGGCCCAACAGGTGGGCTGGTTGGACTCGTCCCCCGTCTTGGTGAAGTATCCCTCGTCGTCGATGCGCTCGTCCAGGGTCAGTTTTCCCTCCATCAGGGCAGCCAGGGCGGTCACCATTTTAAAGCAGGAGCCGGGGGTGTCCCGGGCAGAGATGGCCCGGTTGTACATGGGGTTGCTCTCGTTGTTGATCAGCTCGTTCCAGTAAGAAGCGGACACCTTGCCCCCTTGGAACATGCCCAGGTCAAAGGTGGGATAGCTGGCCATGGCCAGGATCCGCCCCGAATTGGGGTCCATGGCCACGGCGGCGCCGCTGGTGGACAAGCTCACTTCCACGCCCCGGGCTTCGTACTCCAGCAAATCTTCCTGGTTCTGGTTGCGCCAGGCCGTGGTGTTCATGGTGCGCACCTGGAAATCGTTGATGGACTTGATGTTGGCCTCCAGGGATTTCTGCATCACCGCCTGCAGCTGGGAATCGATGGTCAGGATGATGTCATATCCGTCCACCGGGGCCTGGTAGCTGATCTCCCGGACCACTTTGCCCTGGTTGTTGATCTCCACCACCCGTTGTCCCTTCCGGTAGGCGATCTGAGCCGTCAGTTGGTCCTCCATGGAATACTCGATCCCCGATTGCCCCACGGTGGCGTCGTTGGAATACCCCTTGGCCCGATATTCCGCCAGGGTGTTCTCGCCGGAGATTTTGGAGGTGTAGCCAATGACGTGGGCAGCGATGTCCCCTTTGGGATACACCCGGGTGGAACTTTGCTCCACGGACATGCCGTCCAGCTCCATGGAGCGCGCCTCTACTTCGGCCACCGTCTCCATGCCCACGTCCTCCGCGATGGTGACAGGCTGGGACAGGAAGTTGTACATGCGGGATTTCTGCCACACCGCCAGTACCTTGATCTTCTCTTCCTCGCTCAGGTCCTTGGGAATGGAATAGTTGGCGCACAGGGTATCGAAGAGTTTTTCCTCCGGCACGTTGGTCAGGAAAAAATTGTCGCGCCACTGGCTCTCCCGCTTGGCGGCCGTCGCCCCCTCGGCGCCGGTATCAAAGCGCCATTTTCCCTTCTCGTCCCGAGCCAGCCAGAACTCGTTCTCCGCGCTCTTTCCGTTGGCCTCGATCAGGCGGATGGTCTTGATGATGGATTGGGTGTAGGCCGCCCGGTCCGCGGAACTGACACGGGAGGGGTCCCGGTAAAACTGGACGTTGAAGGAATCCCGGTCGTAGGCCAGGGGGGTCAGGTTGCAGTCGTAGATGGTCCCCCGCTTGCCGGTGAGGGAAATGGTCTTGGTGCGCTTGGATTCGGCTCTGGCAATGTACTCCTCGTTCTGTACGATCTGCATGTCATACATGGTCAACAAGGTCATCGCGAAGATGGCCAGGACCAGGACACTGATCACAACGTATCTCGCCCGTTTGGGTCGCATGCCCCATCCCTCCTTTTACCTGCCCGCATAGCGGGACCAGGACGGTTTCAGCATATGGTTGAACCATAGGTACAGCCCCTGGCACAGCAGGGTTTCCAGCAGGACCCTGCCCAGGGTGTGCAGGGCGTCGCGCCCCGAAAAAGAGCGCCCCGCCAGGAACATATACAGCATCAGCACCCCTTCATAGATCGCAAAGCACAGGAAGGGCGCCGCGGGCACCGTAAGCAAGTAGCGCTGGAACTTTCGCCCCGCCAGCCCGCACAGGGTGCCGGTCATCACGTACAGCAGGTAAAACAGCCCCATGGGGCTCTCCGTCAACAGGGCCGCTACTGCTCCCGCCACCAGGCCGTACAAGGCGCCCTGGGTCCTGCCCAAAAGCAGCCCCAGCACGCTGACGGTGCATAGTGTCAGGCGGGGCACCAGCCAGTGCTGGGTCAGCACCGGCAGCACCGAAACATCCATCAGCAGCGCTACCGCGATCAGCAGCAGCGGCAAGAATCGCCTCATGGACATCCTCCATCCATCGTTTTACCTGGCCCAGGCGTCCTCCACGGGTCCGTTGGGATCCAACGTGGGGGTGGGGGTGGGCTGGGGGGTTGCCACAACCTGATCCGGGTCGGGGGTTGGGCTGGGCCAGCTCCAAATCTCGCTGTCCGGATCCACCGCCGGCTTTTCCTCCACGTCAGGCGTGGGGGTAGGCTGGGGGGTGGGTCTGGGCGTGGGGGTGGGCAGAGGCGCCAGCTGTTTGTCCTCCTCCTCCACGAACGTGCGCAGCACCAGTACCTCTTCGATGTGTACAAAATCCACAAAGGGCTGCACCACGATGTACTGGTCCGAGACGTCGGTCTGCCGGGAAATAGAAGCCACGGTGCCCACCCGTAGCCCCTTGGGGAACAGGGAATCGTCCCCCGCCGTCAGCACCGTATCCCCGGGGGTGATGTTGTTCACCGAGGGCAGGTAATACATAAAACACTCCTGGGAATCGCTGCGTCCCGAGGTCTCCCCCCGCATGACGCCGGTTTCCCTGGTGCGCTCGATCAGGCAGGAAACGCTGGAACGGGTATCGATGATGGACATCACCTTGGCGTAGGTCGGGCTGGCTTCCAGCACCCGCCCCACCAGGCCGTCCCCCGTCACCACCGCCATGTCCGGCGCCACCCCGTCCCGGGTGCCCCGGTTGATGGTAAAGGTCTCCAGCCACACGCTGTTGCTCCGGCCGATGACCTGGGCGTACAGGGGTTCCATGGTCATATAACGGTCTTTGGCGCCCAAGAGTTCTTTCAGCCGGTCGTTTTCCCGGGCTTCTTCCTCCAGGGCCTGCAGCTGCAGCTTGAGGTTGTCGATCTCCCGTTTCGCCAGTTCATAATCCTCGGTCAGCTTGATATAATTCTTCGCGCCCTGGAGCACGTCCCGCACATAGCGGGTGGCGCTGGTCACCGCGCTGTGGATGGGGGCAAAGATGGAGCCGACGGCGCCCGATCCCAGATCCACATGGGCCTGATCCCGCAATACCAGAACGCCCCCCACCACCACCACGGCGATGGTCACCAGCACGGAAAAGCCGATGCGCCGCAGCGCGGCCAGCCCGCCCCGTTTTTTCTTTTTCTTTCCGTCGGGCGTCCGGGGCGTCTCTTTGCCCGCAGGCGCCGCCGGCTTTTTCTTTGCCCTCTTGATGCCAAATGCCATGGGCCGATCTCCCTATCCCGTTCTACTGCCCGGAAGCCGAGCCGCCGTCCAGGGCGCTGCGCAGCAGTTGTTCGTCCTCCGCCAGCATGCCCAGCCCCAGGATCACGTCCTCGTGGGGATGCTCCCCCACCCGGACCGTGAGCCCCGTGCGTTCGGCAAGGCGCTCCGCCAGCCCCATCAGCAAGGCGCCGCCCCCGGAGAGCAGGATGCCGTTGTCCAGGATATCCCCCGCCAGTTCAGACGGCATGCGACCCAAGGCGTCCTGGATGGCATCCAGCAGCAGCTCCACATTGTCCTGAAGCGCAAGGGCGATGTCCCGGGCCGTCACGTTCACCGTCAGGGGCTTGCCCGTCTTCACGTCCCGCCCCTTCAGCAGCACGATCTCGGTTTCCTCTTCCCCTTCCTCCTCCTCCGGAGGTACCAGGGCGGAACCGATATCGCACTTTAAATCCTCCGCCGTGGACAAGCCGATGAGGATGCCCTTCTCCCGGCGCAGGTACCGCACGATGGCCTCGTCCATGTGGAGAAAGCCGGTGCGCATGGAGCGGGCCGCTACGATGGCGCTCATGGAGATCACCGCGATCTCGGTGACCCCGGCCCCCAGCACCACCACCATAACGCCCCGGGGCTGATTCACCGTCAGGCCCGCGCCCAGGGCGGCGGCCAGGGGCGTCTTTACCACCGCGGAGCGCTTTGCCCCGGTCATGCGCACCGTAGCCAGAAGGGCCTCCCGTTCCACCTTGGTCAGGCCCTGGGACATGCTCACCAGCAGCTGGGCCTTTTCCATGGGCCGCCTGCGTCCGGTGGCCTTTTCCGCCAAAGCCAGGATCAGCAGCGCCGCCAGCTCGCTGTCGGTCACCGCACCGTCCATGACAGGGGACTGCATCATGGTCTCCTCGTTTGTGCGGCCCCTCATCCGGTAGGCGTGGCTGCCCACCGCCAGCACGGAGGCGGACTCGTCCGCCAGGGTCAGCACACTGGTAGGCTCCCGCAGCACGATGCCCTCTTTCTCCAGGTATATGGTGGTATTGGCGGTGCCCAGGTCTATCGCTATGCCCTCACCTGTAAAAAAGCCCATGTCACACCTCCGTCCCCTTCAGCATCTCTGCCAGCAATTCCACCGGCAAGCCCATCACATTCCGGAAAGAGCCTTCGATCCGCTCCACAAACTTTCCTGCCCCGCCCTGGATGGCGTAGGCACCCGCCTTGTCCATGGGCTCCCCCGTGGCCACATAGGCCCGGATCTCTTCCGGGGAAAGGTCCCTGAAATATACGTCGGTCCTGGCAACCTCCACCCGGCTGATGCCTGTGGCGGCGTCGACGAGGCAGACCCCGGTATATACCTGGTGCGCCTTCCCCGACAGAGCTTCCAGCATGGCGCAGGCTTCCCCGGCGTCCCTGGGCTTGCCCATGGCTTTTCCCGACAAGGCCACCAGGGTATCCGCCCCCAGCACCAAGCCCTCCGTCAGTCCCGCGGCGGCAGCTTCCGCCTTGCGCCGGGCCAGCACCGCCACCGCCTCCCGGGGGGACGCGTTGGTCTCCTCATCCGTAGGCACTGCCCGAAGGACATATTCGATCCCCATCCCCTCCAGAAGTTCCCGCCTTCTGGGAGAAGAGGATGCCAGATACAGCCGTTTCGCCACCGTAGCGCCTCCAGCTCCCGGGCAAATGCCCACCATTGTATCAATATATTATATCATAGCCCGTCAAGAATGCAAAGTGCTTCCGCCGCATCAATAAAACTTGGCAAAACGATAACAAGGCCGCAAAATAGTGGGAAATATTGATAACCATTGGTTGATGGAATGGCTTGTTGCAGTCTAATGAGCAGTAACGAACCCAGTTGATGGCAATTGTGTATAGGGTAAACCTCTAACAGTTCGATAGGGTCCATGCTTTCGATCCGTCTGCCCAAACTACGATTCCTTGAGATGGCATCGCCTCAACTTTCTGTTAAGAACCGAACAACAAGAGGGGCTACCGCCGTGTTTCTTCCACCGCAGTAGCCCCGAGACAATTCAGGTAATGCCTAACAGCCGAGATCCTCAGCAATCAATTCTCCAACCAGTCGGGAGAAATAAACCGCGCCGCACAAAGACCTGGGCTGCAACGTATTGTCAGCGGCATGGCCAGATACATACAGGTTCTCGATGATTGATCCATCTTCGCGCAGCGCCTGGCCACGGGCATTCGTCACCACCCCGCCGGGACAACTGTGCAGAGCAGGTTCTACCAATGTGGCATAGTACGGGCCTACGGATAAGTCAGATGGCATGGTGGCACGTTGCCAGTCTTCATCCACACCATTCACGGCAAAGCCGGAATACCGGGACACCGTTTCAGACAGTACCGCGGAATCCAAGCCGAGTTTCTCGGCCAGTTCCTCCACCGTTTCACCCTTCGTAAAGTAACCATACCCGTCATATTCCCGAATGGTAGCACATGCATCGTAAACCTGTTGGTCAAAAAGAATATAGGCCTTTCCGTCAGGCATATGCTCAGAGATAAAGGTATAGTCGCCAATCTCATTGGCAAATCGTTTGCCTTCATAGATGTCAACAAGAATCGATCCGTATGTTCTCAGCGGCGTAAAGGAAATCAAATTGGCGCCGGGTATGGGATAGCATGCCGGGTTGATCGTAATGGAGTCCATCCCTCCCAGATACCCTCCCATATCGATGCACATTTGCAAACCTTCACCGGTACTGCCCACTGACCATGTTGTTTTCCAACCATCGTACTGAGGTGTATACTTGGCAACAATGTCGTTATTGGCGATATAGCCTCCGAAAGTCATCAGAACCTTGCGCGCATGAATCTCGTAAATGCCAGCATCGCATTCAACGACCACGCCTTTGGCAGCGCCACTGTCGTCCGCTATAATGGAAATAGCCTTGTTCCCCGTACGAACATCTACACCGGCAGGTTCCAGCTGGTCAATCAAAGCCGGGAACAATGTACTGCCAATCGTAGAACCATCTGAGGGCATCAGGCTAAAAGCGTTTCTCGCATTGCCAAGGTCCACGCCCCATTCCATAAGTTGCTGGGCATAAACAGGAAAACTCTCAGCCAAACGATATGCAATATCTGGATCTGCTTCCTTAAATCTTTTGCTTACATACGTTATTTGGGTCATGTCTTCATAGTACTCATCCACCGTAACGCCAAAACCCGCCTCAATTTGTTGGGGAGTCCCAAAACCGCACAAACTGGTTGAAGCTGTGATAGACGTTCCGCCCAGAATATCTTCTTTTTCAAGAAGAATTACATGCAAACCACGGTTTCCCATTTCAATCGCTGCATTGATTCCGCTTCCGCCGCCGCCAACGACGACCACATTGCATTCTTCAACTGCAGCTTTGATGGGTTTTGGCTCGTCCGGCACCAGCAGCGCCTTGGAATCTCCCCCTGCTTGGTCAACGCAATCTGCGAGCGCCAATCGCAAAACCGCACTGGTCTGCGTTGCACCTGAGATGATATCTGGGATTTTCTGGGTTTCAACCATGCCTGCGGGTATGCGCTCGATCGCTTCAGTTCCAATGTGCGCTGTCTCCGCGTGACTGATCACTTGTGCGTCTACAATATTGTTTTCATCAAAGGTTACCGACACAACGATAGGGCCGTTCCGTCCAGTAGTTTCGCTGGTGTATGTGCCCGGGGTATACGTGCTCTGCGCCTGAACCATAGTAGCCAAAGTCAAGCACAGAACAAGGGTCATCAAGAGCGCCAATGTCTTTTTCATGTTCATTCTCCTTTCTATATTTATTCCGGATTCTATTTCCGGAAATCAAGATCAACACTTTACCCAGGCTAGTTGTTCTTTATGTACTGTCATAAAAGTACTTTGATTGGTGGATACGAAGAATTATGACTACCTGCTCCTGGCCTCACATTCCATCATGATCTCTTTTGACACCTTTGTTTCGGCACCTTGACAGTTTTATCAGGCTATTGTAGAAGCATGGATTCACAATTAAATGTGAATTGACTGTCGGCTCATCCTTCCTCCATGGCATAACGTTGCACTACCTCACCATGTCTTCTCATTAGTCGCGGAGGCCGGAAGTGATAGCCCAATTGCACTAATCTGTTCGTATAGAAATCACCTTTTTACTGGTAACTTGCTTATATACTTCTCAATCCTTATATTTGGTATATGTTAAAAATAAACCATGATTATCCTTTTGTCAACGTTTTTTTAGCTGCTTTTTAGCTGTTTTCCTTTTATTCTGGTGTCAAATATAGGTAGCGCGTGTATGTAAATGAAGCTTTGGATCGCGTTAAGAATGGAACTTTTGACAAATTGAGAAGCGGAGGGCAAAAGACTTGGTTTTATACTATTCTCAATCTACGCTCTATACAAAACAGGGATGAAGTGGTATAATAGAATGGGTGATGAGAGATGAGCCGATTCGAGATCAATGAAGCGGAATACGAAGCGATCAGGCGAGCGGAAAAAGA
>JAAYOH010000040.1 GCA_012520375.1 Clostridiales bacterium | reverse complement strand
TCGGCGCCACCCCCGAAAACCTGGTGGATGCCGCCGAGGGCGAACGCTACGAGTGGACCGAAATGTACGCCACCTTCGCCAAGGAAGCCCGGGAAGAGGGATTGGACGAAATCGCCGAGCTCTTTGAGGGCGTTGCCGCCATCGAGAAGGAGCATGAGGAGCGCTACAGGAAGCTGCTGGAGAACATCGAAACCGGCCTGGTCTTCTCCCGGAAGGAAGACACGGTCTGGAAGTGCCGCAACTGCGGGCACCTCGCGGTGGGCAAGGATGCCCCCGACGTGTGCCCGGTGTGCGACCATGCCATGGCTTATTTCGAGGTCAAGGCAGAAAACTACTGATCCGTCAATCGTTTCCATTCGTTTAGAACGGGGGACTGCCGTCCGGCAATCCCCCGTTCTTCTTCTGTTGCTCAGCCCTTTCGGCTCAGCAGGAACTTTTCGGCTTCGCCGCTCCACAGCCCATTGTGGCGGGCGGTGATCTCCGCCAGACCGGCGAAGAGGGGATCGGTCTCCCCCAGCTTGGCAAAGTCGTCGATGGCGGTAAGGGGCAGGTCGATCTGGGTGTAGATCAGCTTCTTTCCGCCGGGAATGCTGGGCAGGTTCAGGGTGGTGTCCACCACGGCGTTCAGGCCGCCGATGTGGGTGACCAGGGCGGCGGCGTTGATCTTTCCGGAGGTCATCATCTCGATGGCTTCCCGCATGTCGTCGGTGTTGCCGCCGGAGGTGCCCACCAGGTGGGTGTACAGGTAGTGCACGTTGTAGAAGTTGAGCTCGGCTTTGAAATCGGTGTTGGTGGGGCCGGCAAAGAAGTTCAGGCATCCGTCGAAGCCCAGGATAGCGTCGGCCTGCTCCACCACGGAGCGCACGGGGGCAAAGCAGATCACGTCGTCATAGCCGGTGCCGCCTGTGAGTTCCCTCAGGTATGCGGCGTCATAGCCGGGCTTGCCCGTGTTCACGTAGTGCAGTTCGATGCCCTGCTCTTTGGCGTGCTCCACGGTGTAGATGCTTGCGGCCCGGGCCAGGCGCGCCTCGTCGATGTCGGTGACCACCAGCAGGGAGGGCCGGCGGTCGCAGTGCAAGGCGTAGTCGATGGCGCCCAGGCCCATGGGGCCCACAGAAGCCAGCAACGCCATTTTGCCCCCTTCCACAATGCCCATTTTATGCACATAGCTCCCGGGCGTTGTGTGGTACATGGCATGGAAGGTCCCGATGACGCAACTCAAAGGCTCCGCCAGGGAACCGTAGAAGTAGACATCGGAATCATAGGGCAGCAGGTTGTCGGTGAGCAGGATCTCCATGGGCACCAGGCCGTACTCGGCGTTCCCGCCGCAATAGGGGTAGGAATAGCCCGGCGCCAGCAGGGAGCCCTTGTAAAAGTGTGCGGGCTGGATGGCAAATCCCTGGCCTACCTTGTACTTGTGCTGCCAGTTTGCGCCCACCTCGTCGATGATGCCACAGAACTCGTGGCCGATGATGGTGGGGTTTTCCGCCACGTTGTCCGGCACCCTTTTATGGTCGCCGCCTTCCATGGCGGCCTTGTAGGAACTCATGCAGATGGAGTCGCAGATGATCTTCACCCGGACGTCGTCTGGTCCTACCGGCGGGAGCTGGATCTCCTCCAGCCTCAGGTCTTTCTTGCCATGAATGCGTACTGCCTTGGTCTTCATAGGGTCTTCTCTCCTTTTTTATGATTTTAGTTGTCGATATCCACCACGTCGTAGCCCAGGTAGATGGTGAAAGCCTCGGTGAGCACCTCTTTCATGTGCCCCACGCCCACGCTGGTGTGGTGCTTGAAACCGCCCCGGGCCAGTTTGATCAGTTTGTTCTGGAGATCCGGGATCTGTGCCACACCGGCGCAACCGAAGTAGCCGTCCTCGATCTCGTCCTGGGTAAAGGCGCCCTCGGAGGCGTACACGATGATCTTCCCGTCCTTGGTCTGGCAATTGGAGAAGGTCATGGGGAAGGCGGCAATGCGGCCCTCGTTGCACCCCCAACCGCTGCCCGGATCGCCCTTGGCAAACATTTTGTGCTCGGTGACTTTGCCCTTGCCCGCCATCAGGCTCTGGGCCACGGGCCCGCAGTGGAACAGGACCACCTTGTCCTCGTCGTCTCCGTAGTTGTTGTTCCAGTCCAGCACGGTGGCAGGCTTCTCGCTGGCCAGCCACATGGCCCGCATGGTGATGGCGGAGCATATGTCGATCTCGCAGGAAGCGGGGATCCCCCGGTCGTTCAACTCGGACAGGAGCACACAGGGGCATACCCGAAGGTAGGTTTCCATCTCGTTCCAGCAGCGCAGGGCCAGGGCGTCCAGCCTGTACTCCTGGATATACCAATCCAGCACGCATCCGATCTTGGCCAGGGTAATCTTGTTGGGCTGGGGCACGATGGAGAAATCGGTATAGTCCTCCAGCCGCCGGATCTTGGCCAGCACCTTTTCGTCGTCGTCCTTCAGGGCTGCCACCATCTGGAAGAGCTCGGACAGGTCGAAGCTCTCCACGGTGATGCCATACTTTTGCAAGGCGATCTCGTCGAAACGCACGGTTTTAAAGGCGGTGGTGCGGGCGCCGATGCAGCCCAGGTTGAAGCGCTTCATGCCATTGACCACCCGGCAGATGGCGGCAAAATCCCGCAGGTTCTCGGCGAACCTGGGGCTTAAGGGATGTACCACGTGGGGCTTCATCACGGTAAAGGGGATCTGGTACTGGGTGAACACGTCGGTGACGGAGAATTTGCCGCAGTAGGCATCCCTGCGGTTGGCAAAATCCATCTTTCCGATCTCGTCGGGGTAAGCTTGCATCAGGATGGGCACCCCGGCATCCTGCAACGCGGCGGCAGCCCCGTTCTCATCCACGAAAATGGGTTGGCAGAAGATCACGCCGTCGTACTGCCCCTCGTGGGCCTTGAGCCAGTCGTGGTACAGCAAGCCTTCGCTGCGGGTCTCCACGGCGCCGTAGCGGGTGGCGCTCTCTTCCATCATAATGTAGTCATAGCCCGCCTCGGTGACGGCCTTGACCATGTCCTCCCTGGCGCCCAGGATCAGTTCGCCGGGCATAAAGCCCCTGTTCCCGAAGCACAGCGCAAATGTCAGTTTCCTCATGTTTTTCCTCCTTCCAACGCTGTCGGGCGCACCCCCATAGGATGCCCCTTCGTCGCCTCCTATAGTACCACAAGCGGGAGGATTTGGCAACTTTTCCGCCGTCAATTCAGGGGTCATTCCATCTTCAAAAGGAAAATTAATGTTTGCTCCATTGACATACAGCCTTCCTTACGGTAAAATATAATTTGCGCCGGTGGGATCACTAGCCCCGAGACCATAGGCGAAGGTACGTGGGCATGCTGACCACATGCAACCGTCCCGAGTGTCATTCATCACTGGATTTTTTGGGAGGAATATACGTGAGCACCTTTATGGCTAAAAAGGGCGCCTTTGAACGTACCTGGTACGTCATCGATGCGAAAGACTTGGTGCTTGGCCGCCTTGCTTCTCAGGTAGCTTCCATGCTTCGCGGCAAGAACAAGCCCATCTTCACCCCCCATGTGGATACCGGCGACTACATCATCATCGTCAATGCTGACAAGGTTCGCCTGACCGGTAAAAAGCTGGATCAAAAGCTTTATCGTCGTCATACAGGCTATCCCGGCGGGTTGAAGGAGACCACCGCCCGCCAGATGCTGGAGAAAAAGCCCGAGTTCCTGTTGAAGGAAGCGGTGCGCGGCATGTTGCCCAAGGGCCCCTTGGGCTACGCCATGATCAAGAAGTTGTATGTGTACGCCGGGCCCGAGCACCAACATCAAGCTCAGAAGCCCGTGGCATACGAAGTAAAGTAAGGGAGGAGGACGCACAATGAGTGAAGTATGTTACAGCGCGGTAGGCCGCAGGAAGAAAGCGATTGCCCGTGTTCGTCTGATTCCCGGCGAAGGCAATATCATCATCAACAAGCGCTCTCTGGACGATTATTTCGGGCCCGAGACCCTCAAGACGGTAGTCCGTCAGCCCCTGGCCCTCACCGAGACCCTAGGCAAGTTCGACGTTCTTTGCAATGTGGGCGGCGGCGGGTACACCGGCCAAGCCGGCGCCATCCGTCACGGCATCGCCCGGGCACTGGTGAAGGCGGACGAAGATCTGAAGCCCGCCATCAAAAAGGCCGGCTATCTTACCCGCGACCCCCGCATGAAGGAGCGCAAAAAGTACGGCCTCAAGGCTGCACGCCGCGCGCCCCAGTTTTCGAAGCGCTAATACCGAACAGAGGATTCCTAAGATCCCGGAGAGTATTTCCGGGGTCTTTTTTTCGCCCTTCCCCTGGTAACCAGGTTGTATGTTTGCAACCTGGTCCACTTTATATGCTGTTCAACAAACAATGCGGGACATTAAACAAGGGATTAACGGGAAAGCCTTGCACGCTTTTTTTCTATGCTGTATAATGTGTTTTGTGCTTTTGAAAGTGCGCTGATGTAGCTCAGTCGGTAGAGCGCATCCTTGGTAAGGATG
>JAAYOH010000039.1 GCA_012520375.1 Clostridiales bacterium | reverse complement strand
TTTGGAAACATCAACATGGACCTGATTTGCGCCCTGCCCGGAGAGGGAACGGGGGACTTTGCCCGGTCCCTTGAAACCTGTATCGGGCTGGAGCCGGAAAGCGTCACGGTGCATACCCTGGCCATCAAGCGCTCCAGCAAACTCCACGAAGGGGGATACCGGCAGGCGGATGCGGGGACGGCCGGCCGCATGGTGGACCTGGCCCGGGAACGCCTGACGGCGGGGGGCTGGCGCCCCTATTACCTGTACCGGCAGAAATACATGGCGGGCAACCTGGAAAATGTGGGCTATTGCAAGCCCGGCAAGGTCTGCCTGTACAACATCGGCAACATGGAAGAGACCGCCAACGTGCTGGCGCTGGGGGCGGGGGCCATCACCAAATGGCTGTTCCCCGGGGAACGGCGCATCGAGCGGGCGCCCAACGTAAAAAATATCCAGGAATACATCGCGCGAACGGATGAGATGGTCAGCCGCAAGCGCCGATTGATCGGAGGAAAACCATGAAGAAACTGCTCGCCCTGCTGCTTATGCTCACCATCATGTTGGTGCTCTGTGCCGGATGCTCCGGCAGAAAGGAAGAAAAGGCCCAGATCCCCGCTCCGGAGGTCAAAATCACCCTCACAGACGGCAACACCATCCAACTGGAGCTGTATCCCTCCGTGGCGCCCAACACCGTGGCAAACTTTGTCAGCCTGATCCAGGAAGGCTTTTACGACGGGCTGACCTTCCACCGGGTCATTGCCGGCTTCATGATCCAGGGCGGCGATCCCCTGGGCAACGGCACAGGGGGCCCGGGCTATTGCATCCGGGGAGAATTCAAAGACAATGGCGTGGAGAACGGCCTGAGCCACACCCGGGGCGTGCTGTCCATGGCCCGCTCCAGCGATTTCGACTCCGCGGGCAGCCAGTTCTTCATCATGCACGGGACCGCAGATTACCTGGACGGCCAGTACGCCGCCTTCGGAAAGATCATGGGGGAGGACAATAAGGACAACCCCAGCTACCGCACCCTGGACCTGATCGCCAACACCGCCACCGACCTCACCGACAAACCCCAGATCGACTACGTCATCCAGAGCATCACCGTGGACACCAAGGGGTACCAGTATACCCCCGTCAAAATCGAAAAGTAACAGGAGGAAGGAACCATGAAACAAAACCCCATCGTCACCATCCAAATGGAGTGCGGAGACGTCATCAAGGCCGAGCTGTACCCCGAGGTCGCCCCCAACACCGTGGCCAATTTCGTGGAGCTGGCAGGGAAGGGCTTTTACGACGGCCTGATCTTCCACCGGGTCATCCCGGGTTTCATGATCCAGGGCGGCGACCCCACCGGCACGGGCATGGGCGGCCCGGGCTACGCCATCAGGGGCGAGTTCCGCATAAACGGTTTTGCCAACCAGTTGCGGCACAAGCGGGGCGTCTTGTCCATGGCCCGCTCCGCTATGCCCGACTCTGCGGGCAGCCAGTTCTTCATCATGCACGCGGATGCCCCCCACCTGGACGGCAGCTATGCCGCCTTTGGATGTGTCACAGAGGGGATGGAAGGGGTGGACCGCGTCGCCGGGACGAAGACCGGCCGCCAGGACCGGCCCGTCCGGGAGCAGCGCATCGCGTCCGTCAAGGTGGAGACCTTCGGGGAAAACTACGCGGCGGAGAAACTGGCCGAATGATGTGAAACTGGCCCGCCCGGAACCGTTCCGGGCGGGTTTTTTGAAAGGAGGAGGCCATGGACAGGCTCATGCTCCAAAGCCCCATCGGCAGGCTGTGCATCGAGGCGGACGGGGCCGGGCTGACCCGGCTGTATCTTCCCGGGGAAGCGCTGCCCGAGGCGCCTTCTCCCCTGCTCGAGGAGGCGGCCCGGCAGCTGACGGATTACTTTGCGCGGCGTCGCACCTGCTTTTCCCTGCCCATACACCCCATGGGAACGCCCTTCCAACAGGGGGTGTGGCGGCAGCTGCGGGCTATCCCCTACGGGAAGACCCTGAGCTACGGCCATGTGGCCCGCCTGCTGGGCCGTCCCGGCGCGGCCCGGGCGGTGGGGGGCGCGTGCCACGCAAACCCCCTCCTGATCCTGATCCCCTGCCACCGGGTGGTGGGCTCCACCGGCGCCCTCACGGGATTTGGCGCCGGGCTGGCGGTGAAAAAAGCGCTGCTGGAGCTGGAGGGCGGGCCGGGCAGTCCAGGCAACTACCCCACCGATCCGGAAGGCGCACCCATGCGCCCCGATCCCGGCTGAAGGGCTGCCCGGATGCCCCCGTTTATCCGCAGCTGCAGGGAGAAAAAAACCGCCCGGACCGATTTTTCGGTTCGGGCGGCTGCCGCCTTCTTCGGGCCTTCCTACTTCTTTCCCTTGGCGCGCCACTTTTTGATCTTGTGGGAGGTGGGGCTGGGGGTGATCCCCGGGCAGGGGGTGCCGTCGGGGGTGGCGTGGTAGGTGCCGCCGATGTAGTCCGGGTTTTTCGGGTTGTCGTCCGTGGGGTCCCATTTGCCCCCCACCAGTTCCGGTGGCCGCAGGGAGTCGAGGAGGGCCTGATCGTATTCCCCCTTCATGAAGCGCACCAGGGTGTTTTTGGGCACTTTCTCGTAGATCCATTTGGCGTCTTCGCAGGTCAGGCGTACACAGCCGATGGAGGCGTTGGTGCCCAACTTGCCGTATTCCCTGGCGTCCAGCTTGGAAGGGTCCTTTTTTTTGTAGGGCACGGAGTGGAACAGGATAGTGCCGGAGATCCGGGTGGCATACTGGGCGTAGGTATTGGCCAGGGTGCTCAGCCATCGCTTGCGCTCCCCGTCCAGCTTGTAGATCCCGTTGCCGGGCTTTCGGTTGTACTTGTCCGTGCTGCAGATCATCTGCCGGACCACCACGTCGTAGGCGCCCGTCTCGCCCACGGTGTATACCGTGACCACCTGCTTGCCCCGGTCTACCACCATGCAGTAGGGATAGTCCAGCTTGACGGGTTTGCGCTGGGGCGTGGGGGTGGGAACGGGTGTGGGAGATGGCGTCGGCGTGGGAGGTGGCGTCGGCGTGGGAGGTGGCGTCGGCGTAGGAGGTGGCGTGGGGGGCGGAGTATCCGCGGGTTCCGGGGTGCCCGTAGGCAGCGGGGCCTCTGGGAGCTCCGGGGCCATTTGGGGGAGCGGGGTCGCCGTGGGAAGGGCCTGGCTGCCGGAGGTGCCGGGCCCCTGGATCAGGAAGACTGCGGCGCCCAGCAGGCACAGGACGCATAGGGCGATCAGGAGGATGCGCCGGTTCCTGCGCTGCCTGGCCTTTCGCCTCCCACGGGCCTTTCGGGTATGGCTCATGAACGGCTCCTTCCGGTTTTCTTATCCAAGGATTTCCCGGGCCTTGGCGGCGATGGCCTTGCCCAGGATCTCGTGCTGGTCCGCGTCCAGGTGCAGGCCGTCCAGATCGCTGCTGTGGATGATCTCGTCCGCGTTCAGGTACGAGACCCCGGCCTTTTCGGCCACGTCTTCGAAGAAGGGGTGCATCTGGGCGGACTTTTCCTCGCTGCCTCCGAAACAGGGGCCCATGATGGTGCGGGAGACCGGGCCCAGGCGGGGCGGGCAGACCAGCAGGATGTTCACTTTCCCGTCCACGAAATCGTCCTTGCGGGCCTGGGCGCGCTGTACCAGGATGGCCGCGCCCTGGGCCACATCCCGGGGCGGCAGGCCGAAGCGGATCTTCAGGTCGTTGGTCCCCACCATGATCACCAGCAATTCGATGGGCGCCGCGGTGTCCAGGATGGCGGGAAGCTGGTCTTTTCCGCAACGGTACTCCTCGATGGGGTCGTCCCACACCGTGGTGCGCCCGTTCAGGCCCTGGTTGATGACCTCAAACTCGTCGCCCAGTTCGGCCTGGGCTACGCCGGTCCAGCGCACGGCGTCGTCCC
>JAAYOH010000038.1 GCA_012520375.1 Clostridiales bacterium | reverse complement strand
TGACGATCTTGTTTCAGGGCTTTTGTTACAGCCCCTTCACTTTTGAACCGCTGTGCTTTATGGTTTATTCGTAGTCGGCTACATTGCTGGGATAGACGGGCTCGAAGGGAACCCAGACGATGTACTGGTTCTCACTGTCGATCTCGTAGCCCGTACCCTCGTTGAAGGCTTTGCCCTCCAACATGTTGACGGCAGCGATCAGAGCGCCGGATCCCTGTCCTACCGGATTCTGGAACACGGTCATGGCCAGCTCGCCATCCTTAAGGGCCTGAATGCCGTCGGCGGTGGCGTCGATGCCCACGATGGGCAGAGCGGCGGGATCCAGTCCCGCGTCTTTCAGCGCTTCGATGGCGCCCAGCGCCATGGCGTCGTTGTTGGCGATAATGCAGTCATACTCAACGGTGGTGAGCAGGGGAGAGATCATCTCCTGCGCAGTGGCGCGGTCATACTCTGCCACCAGGGGAGCAGCGGCTTCACTGGCAATCAGCCCGCCGTCGGCCATGTGCTGGAGCACGGAGGCGGTGCGCTGGGTGGTATGAACCAGCCCGAGGGTGCCCTGCAGAAGGATGTACTTGATCTCGGTCTTGCCCTGGGCGGTGAAGTACTCCGCCAGGAAGTCGCCCTGGAATCCGCCGGAATGCATTTCGTTGGAGCCCACGTATACGGCCCGCTCATTCAGTACGGAGGCATCGGAAGGGCAACGGTTGACGAAGACCACTTTCATGTCGCCGGCAGCTTCAATGCACTCAGCACCGGTTTCGGCGTCCACCAGATTGATGATGACCGCATCTTCACCGGCGTTTCGGGCCGCTTCGATGAATTCCAACACCTTGGCGGGGTCGTTGTTGGCGTCCTGGGTGGACAGGTTGATGTTGCCGATACTTGCAGCTGCATCCTTGGCGGCTCCCTCCAGGGTGGAGAGGAACTCGTCGCGGGAGGACATGATCATGGTCATCTTGTATTCCTGGGCGAAGGCAAGGCAGCTCGTCAGGAGGAGAGAGAGGACCGTCAAACAGATGAGAAGCTTCTTCATGGAGTACACCATCCTTTCTGTATTCAGCAATGTGCGCAAAATGCCCTATCGCATTTGCACAGTCTGCTATGATCATTGTACCAGAATGGGAAGGGGGCTGGATATACGGTACCGGCCTTTTTGGTATGGTTAATAGAAACAATAAAAATGGACGAAGATTAATAAACAGGATAAAGTGGCGCGCAGGTCATGAAAACAATATTAATTCGCATAATAAGGATAATATCGGAATGGAAGGTAGAATATATATCGTATAGCATATCCGAAATATTTGATAAAAGACCCCTTATGTCTTCTATCCCGTTCCTTGTTGGATACCGGAACAGGGGACTCTTTTTCCTTCAGAGCCTGCAGGAAGTGTTGCAGAGGATTCCTGCGATCGACGGTGATCTTTCAATGAATGCATGGAAGATGACGGGCACCGGGCTTCCTGTCCCACGGGTTTCTGCCGATCTATGGACGTCACCTTACCCAGAATGCCTGGACGGGAGAATCCGGCCCCGCGAATCAGAAAACAGCCCGCCGGCCGAAGGCCGGCGGGCTGCCTGACGGGTTTCTTTTACAGCTGGGGACCGGCGGGTACCAGGGCTTTGCCGGCTTCGTTATGGGTGTACTTCACGAAGTTTTTGATGAAGCGGGAAGCCAGGTCCTTGGCCTTCTCGTCCCACTCCCCGGGGTTGGCGTAGGTATCCCGGGGATCCAGGATGGCGGTGTCCACACCCTTCAGCTCGGTGGGGACCTCCAGATTGAAGTAGGGGATCTTCTTGGTGTTGGTGCCCAGGATGTCGCCGTTCAGGATCGCGTCGATGATGCCGCGGGTGTCCTTGATGGAGATGCGCTTTCCGCTGCCGTTCCAGCCGGTGTTCACCAGGTAGGCTTTGGCGCCGCTGGCTTCCATGCGCTTTACCAGTTCATCGGCGTACTTGGTGGGATGCAGCGTCAGGAAAGCCTGGCCGAAGCAGGCGGAGAAGGTGGGGGTGGGCTCGATGATGCCCCGTTCGGTGCCCGCCAGTTTGGCGGTGAAGCCGGACAGGAAGTAGTACTTGGTCTGTTCGGGGGTAAGGATGGAGACCGGGGGCAGCACGCCGAAGGCGTCGGCGGACAGGAAGATGACGTTATTCGCCGCGGGGGCTGCGGAGACCGGCCGCACGATCTTCTCGATGTGATCGATGGGATAGGAGACGCGGGTGTTCTCGGTGACGCTCTTGTCGGCGAAATCGATTTTGCCGTTCTCGTCCAGGGTCACGTTCTCCATCAGGGCGTTGCGCTTGATGGCGTTGTAGATGTCGGGCTCGGATTCTTTGTCCAGGTTGATGACCTTGGCATAGCAGCCGCCCTCGAAGTTGAAGATGCCGTGATCGTCCCAGCCGTGCTCGTCGTCGCCGACAAGGAGGCGCTTGGGATCGGTGGACAGGGTGGTCTTGCCGGTGCCGGACAGGCCGAAGAAGATGGCGGTGTTCTCGCCGTTCATGTCGGTGTTGGCGGAGCAGTGCATGGAGGCGATGCCCTGCAGGGGCAGGAAGTAGTTCATCATGGAGAACATGCCCTTCTTCATCTCACCGCCGTACCAGGTGTTGATGATGGCGGCTTCCCGGCTGGTGATGTTGAAGACGACGGCGGTCTCGGAGTTGAGGCCCAGTTCCTTGTAGTTCTCCACCTTGGCTTTGGAGGCGGTGTACATTACGAAGTCGGGCTCGAAGTTTGCCAGCTCTTCCTCGGTGGGGGTGAGGAACATGTTCTTGATGAAGTGGGCCTGCCATGCCACTTCCATGATGACGCGGATGGCTATGCGGGTATCCGCGTTGGTGCCGCAGAAGGCGTCCACCACGAAGAGGCGCTTGCCGGACAGCTGGTTTACCGCCAGGCTCCTCAGGGTGGCCCAGGTCTCCTCGGACACGGGCTTGTTGTCATTCTTGTACTCGGGGGTGGTCCACCACACGGTGTCCTTGGAATTCTCATCCATGACGATGTACTTATCCTTGGGGGAACGCCCGGTATACACGCCGGTCATGACGTTGACGGCGCCCAGCTCGCTGACCTGGCCCTTGTCAAAGCCTTCCAGGTCGGGGCGGGTCTCCTCGGCAAACAACATTTCATAGGACGGGTTGTGTACGATCTCGGTGACGCCGGTAATGCCATACCGCTCCAGATTCAATTGTGCCATATTTGTGCGACCTCTTTCCTTCTGAATTTCCGCCGATCGTGTAACCCGCTCGGCATGTAATCGCATGGGAAACCACGCAACTATGCGCATCTATGATACGATAGCGCAGGGGGTGTTTCAATGTGATTTGGGATAAATAACGGCAAATTTTTACGCAGAGCTAAGGCCCCGGTTCGAAGATGGTTTGGGCGCAGCGCACCGACTGCATGGCGTCCCGGCAGTAGTAGTCCGCGCCGATGGCGGCGGCGTAATCCGGTGTCAGCACCGCGCCCCCCACCATGACCGGACAGGCGCTCTTTTCTTTCAGCAGGCGGATGGTCCGCTCCATGGCTTCTACCGTGGTGGTCATCAGGGCGGAGAGGCCCACCAGCCCTGCGTCCTCCTCTTCCACCGCCCGCATTACCCGTTCCGGCGCCACGTCCCGGCCCAGGTCCACCACCCTGTAGCCATAGTTTTCCAGGAGCGCCCGGACGATGTTCTTGCCGATGTCGTGGATGTCTCCCTGCACCGTGGCCAGTACGATGGTGCCCTTGTCCCGGGCTTCCCCCGATGTGGCGAGGGCCAGGCGGATGCGCTGGAAACCCGCACTGGCGGCGTCCGCGCTCATGAGCAGCTGGGGCAAAAACATTTTTCCCGTCTCGAAGGCGCTGCCCACCTGGTTGAGGGCGGGGATCAGGGCTTCGTCGATGATGCGCAGAGGGGGAAGGCTTTTCAGCAGTTCCTGGGTGAGGGCGGCGGCCTGGCCCTTGAGCCCCCGGATCACCGCCTCCTGCAGGGTCATGTCCGGGACAACAGCCTTTTCACTCTGCTCTTGGGCGGCGAAGCGGGCGATGTATGCGGCGCAGCCCGGATCTCTGCCGGTCAGCGCCAGGAAGCGCTGCCAGGCATCCAAAAGCACCGGATCCATGGGATTTGCGATGGCAAAGGAAAGGCCGTTGCCCAGGGCCAGGGTGAGCATGGCGGCGTTCAATCCCGGCCGGTCCGGCAACCCAAAGGATACGTTGGACACCCCCAGCGCAGTGCGGATTTGTTGCCTTGCCAGGAGATCCAGCGCCTTCAGGGTGGCTTGGGCTCCACCCGGGCCGGCGCTGATGGCCATACACAGGGGATCCACGATGATGCGGTCCCGGTGGATGCCGTACGTTTCGGCTTCCCGGATGATTTTCAGGGCGATGGCGACCCGGTCCTCCGCCGACGCCGGAATGCCCGTTTCATCCAGGGTCAGGGCGACCAGGGAAGCACCGTACTTGCGCGCTAGGGGAAGAATGAGGTCCATGGACTCCCGGGTGCCGTTTACCGAATTGATCAGGGCGCAGCCGCAATAGCGGCGCAGCCCGGCTTCCAGCGCCTTGGGGTCGCTGCTGTCCAGTTGCAGCGGGAGCCGGGTGACCCCCTGAAGGGCGTCCACCAATTCTTCCATGGCCCCGGCCTCGTCGATGCCGGGAAGGCCCACGTTGAGATCCAGGATGTCCGCCCCATGCTCTTCCTGCCGCAGGGCTTCCAGCAGCATGAAGTCGGTATCTCCCCGGCGCAGAGCCTCTTTCATCCGGGGCTTGCCGGTGGGGTTCAGGCGTTCCCCCACCAGGAAGGGACCGTTTTCCGGGTATAACACCCGGGCATAGGAGGAGATGCGGCCCCGGCTCTTCTCCGGCAGGGGCAGGGGCTGCTTTCCTGCCAGGGCCCGGGTCATGCAGTGAAGGTGCTCCGGGGTGGTGCCGCAGCAGCCCCCCAGGCCCCGGGCCCCCAACCCCAACAGCACATCCATGGCACCGGCGAATTCCTCGGGAGGCAGCTGGTACACCGCCCGGCCGTTCACAGAAACCGGCAGCCCGGCATTGGGACTGACCAGGATGGGCACCGTAGCAAAGGAATAGGCCTCCTTCACGAAGGGCGCCAGCTCTACGGGGCCCAGCCCGCAGTTGAAACCCAGGGCATCCACCCCCAGCCCCTCCAGGGCGGCGATCATGGCCTTCACGTCGCTCCCCGTCAGCAGCATACCTTTTTCGTCCAGGGACATGGTGATCATTACGGGAAGGGTACTGTGCTCCTTTGCCGCCAGCACGGCGGCCCGGGCTTCGAAGAGGTCGGTGAGGGTTTCGATGAGGATGAGGTCGGCTTCGTCCTTCCCAGCCTGCACCATACCGGCGTAGGATGCGTAGGCCTCCGGGAAAGACAGATCCCCGAAGGGCTTCAACAACCTCCCGGTGGGGCCCATATCCAGGGCCACATAGGCGTTCCCCGCCGCTTTTCGGGCGATGGCAAGGGCCGCCCTGATAAGTTCTGTTGCCTTTTCCCCGCCCCACTTGAGGGGGTGGGCGCCGAAGGTGTTGGTGGTGAGCACCTGGCAGCCCACCTGAAGGTAGGCCTCGTGCACTTTCTGCACCGCTTCGGGATGGCTGATATTCCAGCTTTCGGAGGATTCTCCGGGCACAAGGCCCCGGGCGATGAGCTGGGTGCCCATGGCGCCGTCGAAAAAAACCGGGCCCCGGGACAACCGTTCAAGAAATTTCATGGGCATCCTCCTCTCGATAGGGGCAGCGGAGATCAGGGCACCGGGCGCAGCTGCGGGCTGTCTGACAGGGCGCACCAGCCCGCCAGCCTGCCAGGGCGGTGATCGATTTGGTGGGCACCATCATGAGACCTGGGGTCAGAGACACTCCCAGGCGCCCCATCTGCAGCTGCTGGAAGATAAAGTTTTGATAGGAGAGGGGAAGGTCTCCGTAGCCCGGGCTGAAACGGGGGGTAAGGTGATAGCCCGGGCGCTCCCCGGACAGCCTGTCGCACAGTTCATCCACCCCCTGTTCCAACCGGGCGGACAGGGCCGCCTGCATGGCCGCGGCGTGGGTGAGCCCCAGGAGGGAGCGGGCTTTCAGCAGCCTGTCCGCCTCTATTCCCAGGGTGGCGCCGATGAGCAGCCCCTCCCGACAGCCCTCCAGGTGCCTTGGGAGGCTCTGCCCCGGAACTGGGACGCCGTCCACCAAAAAAAATGCCCCCGACCGCGAAAAAGAGCAGGGGCGGGTCAGGCTGCCCAGGGACAGCTCCGCACACAGCTGCACGCTTTCCCTCAGCAGCTGCAGAGCGGGGCCCGGCTGGTTCGGATCAAGCCGCATCAGCCGGGCGGCTTCCCTCATCAGGCACACGGAAAGAGCTCCGAAAGGTTGGCCATGATGCGGCCGGCGATGTCTGGCCGGTTCATGGCGTAGAGATGGACATGGGTGATGCCGTTGGCTACAAGGTCCAGGATCTGCCAGGTGGCATAGGCGATGCCCGCCTGGAGCATGGCTTCCGGATTGTCCTGGAATTTGTCCAGGATGACCCGAAGCCGGGGCGGGATGCTGGTGCCCGACAGTTTGACGATGCGGCCAAACTGCTTCACGTTGGTCACCGGCATGATGGCGGGGAGCACCGGGATGGTGACTCCCTTTTTCAGCAGCCGGGAGGCGAAGCTGTAGAGCACCGAATTGTCAAAGAACATCTGGGTGGTCAGGAAGGCGCAACCGCTGTCTGCCTTGCGTTTCAGGGCGTCCAGGTCGCTGTCGATGCTGGGGGCCTCGGGATGGGCTTCCGGGTAACAGGCGCCCCCCACGCAGAAGCCGCCCCGCGCCTCTATGTGGCACATCAGCTGGTTTGCATAGCGGAAATCACCGGTCTGCACGCCCCCGGGGGGCACATCTCCCCGAAGGGCCAACACGTTTCGGATCCCCGCCTTTTCCAGGCGGCCCAGGGTGTCGTCGATGTCGGCCCGGCTGTTGCCCATACATACCAGGTGGGCCAGGGCGGGGATGCCGCAGCGCTGGGTGGCCTCCGCAACTTCCACCGTATGGCTGCCGGTGGAACCCGAGGCGCCGTTGGTGATGCTGATGAAAGCGGGCTTCAGCTTCGCGGTGGCTTCCACCACGGCAAAGGCGTCGTCCAGGGGCTGACCCGCCTTGGGGGGGAAGAGTTCACAGGACAGGGATCCTTGGCTGGATTCGATGATTTGGGTGATGGTCTTTGCGTTCACGGCTCATTTCACCTCAAAACGGTAGATGGTGGTGGTCTGGTAGAGCTGTCCTGCCTTCAGGACTGCGTTGGGGAAGTTGGTATGGTTGATGGCGTCGGGGTAGTTCTGGGTTTCCAGGCACAGTCCCTCCCGCGGGCCATAGGCCCGGCCGCTCTTTCCGGGATGGATTCCTTTCAGTTTGTTGCCCGAATAGAATTGGACCCCGGGCTGGTCGGTGTCCACGGTCATGGCGATGCCGGTGGCGGGGGAGAAAAGTTCGGCCACCTGCCGCAGCCCGGCGCCGTTCAGGCAGAAGTTGTGATCGTAGCCCTTGCCGCAGATCATCTGGGGGTCGGTGTCCTCGTGCTTCAACCCATCCCCGATGCGCAGAGGCCTGCGCAGGTCGAAGCAGGTGCCGTCCACCGGCTGTAGCTCGCCGGTGGGGATGCAGCCCGCATCCACCACGGTGTAGCGGTCTGCGGCGATGCGGATGGTGTGGTCCAGGATGTCGCCGCTACCTTCCCCGGATAGGTTGAAGTAGGCGTGGTTGGTCAGGTTACACAAGGTGTCCCGGTTGCTCTCCGCTTCGTAGCGGATGGACAGGGAATTGTCCTCGGAGAAGCCGTAGGTGACCTTGACCTTCAGGGTGCCGGGATAGTTTTCCTCTCCGTCCGGACTGGTGTAGCTCAGGGTCAAACTGCCGGCCGTGGCGTCCGGGTCAGGGGTCCATAGCTTGGAGTCAAACCCCTCGTCGCCGCCGTGCAGGTGGTTTCCGTTGTCGTTCTTGGCCAGTTGCAGCAGGTTGCCCGCCACGTGGCACAGGCCCCGGTTGATCCGGTTGCCCACCCGCCCGATCAGGGCGCCCATGTAGCCGCAATTGGGGAAATAGCCGGAGACATTGTCGTAGCCCAGCAGAACATCGGTGAGGTTGTTTGTCCGGTTTGGCACCTTCAGAGAGACGAGGATGCCGCCGAAATCCGTGATGGATACGCTGGCGCCCTGCCTGTTGGTGAAGGTGAACAACGTGGCTTCCCGCCCGTCCGGCAGACGACCGAAAGATTCTTTGTCCATTCTCATTGCTATCGTCCTCCTTCATAGGTCATTGCCTATATCATACCGCAAACAGCCGTTTAATTCAAGAAGTGCCGGGAGAGAACACAAGGCTCGACAGAAAAGGGTCAAATCAATGCGAAAAACGCAAGAAACCTTGCAAGCCTGGCTCCGTATCAAATGAGCGGGCCAGGGACGCTTCATCGGGACCTTGGGTTAAACTTTGAACAAATCCCCCGGTTTTGGGAAAAAACGCCCCGGACGAGGCTTGACAAAAAGAAAAACAAAGGGTATTATAATAAATTGCACTATTATGGCATTTATGCCCAATTTTGCCTTTTCCCCCGCCCTTACGAGTGGAAACGTGACTATTGTACACGAGCTTGCCACAAAAGGCAATAGGGAAAACATAAAATTTAACCGTACCGTCTTGTGCATTTTCACAGTGAATAAAGCGAAGGGGTGTGATTGCTTCATGGAACAGAGGAAACGCATCTGCCACGAGCACGAGGTGCAAATGGGCAAACGTACAAGAATGTCCTTTGCCCGCATTGAAGAGTCGTTGCCGGTACCCGATCTGATTGAAGTACAAAAAAAGTCTTACCAGCGATTCCTGGAGGAGGACCTCCGGGAAGTGCTTCGCGATGTGTCCCCCATCACGGACTATTCCGAGAGCCTGTCCTTGGAATTTGTGGACTATACCCTGGATCTGAACGCGCCAAAGTACCCGGTGGAAAAGTGCAGGGAGCGGGACGCCACCTACGCAGCCCCCCTGAAGGTCACCGTACGCCTTACCAACAAAGAAACCGGTGAGATCAAGGAGAGCGAGATCTTCATGGGAGACTTCCCCGTGATGACCGAGCACGGCACCTTCATCATCAACGGCGCAGAGCGGGTTATCGTCAGCCAGCTGGTGCGTTCCCCCGGCGTGTATTACGCCAGGACCATCGACAAAGCAGGAAACCACCTGTACGCCTGTACCATGATCCCCAACCGGGGCGCCTGGATCGAGTTTGAAACCGATTCCTATGGGGTGTTGTACGCCCGCATAGACCGTGCCCGCAAGATCCCCCTTACCGTACTGCTGCGCGCTCTGGGCTACGAGAGCGACAGCCAGGTCATCGATATTTTAGGGGACAACGAGCGGGTCCTGGCCACCATCGCGCGGGATGCTTCCACCGACGAGCACCGAACCCGCACGCGCCGGGAACAGGCTCTCGTCGAGCTCTACAGCAAACTCCGCCCCGGCGAGCCCCCTTCCGTGGATTCCGCCACCAGCCTGATCAATTCCCTGTTCTTTGAACCCAGGCGCTACGACCTGGCGCGGGTGGGCCGCTACAAGTACAACAAAAAACTGGCCCTGGCCCGGCGCATCGCGGGGTATCCCGCGGCGGAGGACGTCGTGGACCCGATGACCGGCGAGGTCATCCTGGAAAAGGATGCCATCATCACCCGGGACATGGCGGAACGGATCCAAAACGCGGGCATCAATGAAGTGTCCGTGAACAGCGAAGTGGCCGGCGAAGTCAAGGCTTTCAAGGTCATCGGCAACAATTTCGTGCGGCTGGAGCGTTTCCTGGAGTCCTATTACAGCGAATGGTTCCGTCAGCTGCAGGACAGCGGCCTGGAGCTGATGGAGCGGGTTCATCTGCCCACCTTCCTGGAGGAGGTTATAGGCCCCGTGGAAGAGGGAGGGCTTCCTTTTATCGAAACCCTGAAGCAAAAATTGCACGTCCTGACCCCCAAATATATCCTGGTGGACGACATCGTGTCCGCCGCCAACTACCAGGCCGGCCTGTTCCACGGCATTGGCGAGACCGATGACATCGACCATCTGGGCAACCGCCGCCTGCGCAGCGTGGGTGAGCTGCTGCAGAACCAGATCCGGGTGGGCCTGGCCCGCCTGGAGCGCGTGGTGAAGGAGCGCATGGCCATCCAGGATCTGGACAAGGTGCGTCCCCAGGACCTGATCAACATTCGCCCGGTGACGGCCGCCATCAAGGAGTTTTTCGGAAGCTCCCAATTGTCCCAGTTCATGGACCAGCCCAACCCCCTGGCAGAGCTGACCCACAAGCGACGCCTTTCCGCTCTTGGCCCCGGCGGTTTGAACCGGGACCGGGCCAGTATGGCGGTCCGGGACGTACACTATTCCCACTACGCCCGCATCTGTCCCATCGAGACCCCTGAAGGTCCCAACATCGGCCTGATCGGTTCCCTGGCTACCTATGCCCGCACCAACGAGTATGGCTTTATCGAGGCGCCCTATCGCCGGGTGGACAAGGAGAGCGGGGCTGTTACCGACGACATCGTGTACATGACCGCGGACGAAGAGGATCAGTACGTCATCGCCCAGGCCAACGAGCCCCTGGACGAAAAGGGCTATTTCCTGAATGAGCGCGTCACGGCGCGCCGCAAGGAAGAAATCATAAAAATAGACCGGGATCAGGTAGACTTCATCGACGTCAGCCCCCGGCAGCTGATTTCTGTTGCCACCGGCATGATCCCCTTCCTGGAGAACGACGATGCCAACCGCGCCCTGATGGGCTCCAACATGCAGCGCCAAGCTGTGCCCCTGCTCAGGACCGAGGCTCCCCTGGTGGCCACCGGCATCGAGTTCAAGGCTGCCTGCGACTCCGGCGTTGTCACCCTGGCCCGGGAAGCGGGCACGGTGACCCGGGTCACCGCCAACGAGGTGGTCATCGAGGACGAGGCCGGGGAGCCCCATATCTATCGGCTGAGCAAGTTTGCCCGCTCCAACCAGGGCACCTGCATCAACCAGCATCCCATCGTGAAGGAAGGGGAGCAGGTAAGCTGCCGCCAGGTCATTGCGGACGGCCCCTCTACCGACGAGGGCGAGATTTCCCTGGGCCGCAATGTGCTCATCGGCTTCATGACCTGGGAGGGCTTCAACTACGAGGACGCCATCCTGCTCAGCGAGCGGTTGGTGAAGGAGGACGTGTATACCTCCATCCACATCGAAGAGTACGAATCCGAGGCCCGGGACACCAAGCTGGGGCCCGAGGAAATTACCCGGGATATCCCCGGCGTGGGCGAGGACGCCCTGCGGGATCTGGACGAGAACGGCGTCATCCGCATCGGCGCCGAGGTGCGCGCCAACGACATCCTGGTGGGAAAAGTGACGCCCAAGGGGGAGACCGAGCTCACCGCTGAGGAGCGTCTGCTGCGGGCCATCTTCGGGGACAAGGCCCGGGAAGTCCGGGATACCTCCCTCAGGGTGCCCCACGGCGAGTTCGGCATCGTGGTGGATGTCAAAGTATTCACCCGGGAGAATCGGGACGAGCTGTCCCCCGGGGTCAACCAGATGGTCCGGGTATACGTCGCCCAGAAGCGCAAGATTTCCGTGGGCGACAAGATGGCGGGCCGGCACGGCAACAAAGGCGTCGTGTCCCGCATCATGCCTGCGGAGGATATGCCCTTCCTGGCGGATGGCACACCCCTGGACGTGGTGCTCAACCCCCTGGGCGTTCCCAGCCGCATGAACCTGGGCCAGGTGCTGGAGACCCACCTGAGCCTGGCCGCCAAGGCTCTGGGCTGGCACGTGGCCACCCCCGTCTTCGACGGCGCCGTGGAGGAGGATATCCAGGCTTGCCTGGATGCCGCCGTCCAGATACAGGACGAGGACTTGTTCGATGCGGAGGGGCGTCCCGCCGTCCAGCTCAGCAAGTGCGGCATCAACCACACCGGCAAGCTGTGGGTGTACGATGGGCGCACCGGCGACCGCTTCGACAACCCGGTGACCGTGGGCTACATGTACATGCTCAAGTTGCACCACCTGGTGGACGACAAGATCCACGCCCGCTCCACCGGCCCCTACTCCCTGGTCACCCAGCAGCCCCTGGGCGGCAAGGCACAGTTCGGCGGCCAGCGCTTCGGCGAGATGGAGGTTTGGGCCCTGGAAGCCTACGGCGCCAGCCGCGTGCTCCAGGAAATCCTCACGGTAAAATCCGACGACGTGGTGGGCCGTGTCAAGACCTACGAGGCCATCGTCAAGGGCGAGAACATCCCGGAACCGGGCATCCCGGAGTCCTTCAAGGTGCTGATGAAAGAGCTCCAGTCCCTGGCCCTTGACATCAAGGTGCTCGGTCCCGACCAAAAGGAGATCGAGATCAAGGAGCTGGAAGATGAGCCCGAGACTTTGGATGCCGAGCTGAAGGAGGACCTGAGCCTGACGCTGCCGGACGACGACGAGTTCGGCGACGATGAAGAGGGCCTTGAGGACTTCAACTTCGACGACTTGAACCTGGACGACGACGATAACCTGTTGGGGGACGAGTTATAACGCCCCGCCCTCACCCCTGTACGTCATAGAAGGGAGCGAAACCGATTGTCTGAACTTACAAACCTTGACTCCATCCGGATCGGCCTGGCCTCGCCCGAAAAGATCCTCCAGTGGTCGCGCGGAGAAGTGGAAAAGGCCGAGACGATCAATTATCGCACGCTCAAACCCGAGCGCGACGGTCTGTTTTGCGAAAGGATCTTCGGGCCTTCCAAGGACTGGGAATGCTACTGCGGCAAGTACAAGCGCACCCGCTTCAAGGGCATGATATGCGACAAGTGCGGCGTGGAGGTGACCAAGTCCAAAGTGCGCCGGGAGCGCATGGGCCATATCCGCCTGGCAGCCCCCGTGAGCCACATCTGGTATTTTAAGGGGATCCCCAGCCGCATGGGCATGCTGCTGAACATCCCCCCCAAGCACCTGGAGCAGGTATTGTACTTTGCCTCCTACATCGTGCTGGACAAGGGCGAAACACCCCTGGAAAACAACCAGATCCTCAACGAAAACGAGTACCAGAAAGCGCTGCAGGAGTACGGCCCTGACAGCTTCCGGGTGGGCATCGGCGCCGAGGCGGTAAAAGAACTGCTCCAGTCCGTCGACCTGGATGAACTGGCGGCGGACCTGCGCGGAGAGATCGACGAGTTGAGCCAAAAAGCAACCGGGCGCCAGACCGAGAGCCAGAGAAAAACCCGGCTGGTCAAGCGCCTGGAAGTGGTGGAAGCGTTCCGCCAGAGCGGCAACAAACCCGAGTGGATGATCCTGGACGTAGTGCCCGTCATCCCGCCCGAATTGCGCCCCATGGTGCAGCTGGACGGCGGCCGCTTTGCCACCGCCGACCTGAACGACCTGTATCGCCGGGTCATCAACCGGAACAACCGCCTGAAGCGGATGATCGAGATGAGCGCCCCCGACATCATCGTGCGCAACGAAAAGCGCATGCTCCAGGAGGCGGTGGACGCCCTGATCGACAATGGACGCCGGGGCCGCGCCGTCACCGGTGCGGGAGGACGCCAATTGAAGAGCCTGTCGGATCTGCTCCGTGGCAAACAGGGCCGCTTCCGCCAGAACCTGCTGGGCAAAAGGGTGGACTACTCCGGTCGTTCGGTCATCGTGGTAGGCCCCAACCTGAAGTTGTACCAGTGCGGTCTGCCCAAGGAGATGGCGCTGGAACTGTTCAAACCCTTCGTCATCGAGCGCTTGGTGAACCAAGGCAGCGCGGTGAATGTGAAGACCGCCAAGCGCGCCGTGGAACGCATGCGCCCCGAGGTGTGGGACGTGCTGGAGGAGATCATTCGCGACCATCCCGTCATGCTCAACCGGGCCCCCACGTTGCACCGGCTGGGCATCCAGGCCTTCGAGCCCGTGCTGGTGGAGGGCAAGGCGCTGCAGCTGCATCCCCTGTGTTGCACCGCTTTCAACGCCGACTTTGACGGAGACCAGATGGCCGTGCACGTGCCCCGGTCCGTGGAAGCCCAGGCCGAAGCCCGTTTCCTGATGCTGGCGGCCAACAATATCCTGAAACCCCAGGACGGCAAGCCCGTCATTTCCCCTACCCAGGACATGGTCATGGGCTGTTACTACCTGACCCAGATCCGGGAAGGGGCCAAGGGAGAGGGGAAATATTTTACCGACGCCGACGAGGCCCTGATGGCCTACCAGACCGGGGTACTGTCCCTGCAGGCAAAGTGCAAGATCCGCCTGCAGCGCAGGGATGAGGAGGGTGCGCTGCACAGCAAGATCGTGGAGACCACCATCGGCCGCATCATCTTCAACAACGCCATCCCCCAGGATCTGGGCCGGGTGCCCCGGGACACCATCGAGGACACCTTCGCCCTGGAAGTGGATAAGGTAGTAGATAAGAAGGAATTGGGCCGCATCGTAGACGACTGCTACCGGGTGCATGGCGTGACCCGTACCGCCGAGATGTTGGACGACATCAAGGATCTGGGCTATAAGTTCTCCACCCGGGGCGCCGTCACCGTGTCCATGGACGACATCGTGATCCCCCCCATGAAAAAGGTCATCCTGGAGGAGGCCGACAAGCAGGTCGACGCCATCGAGCGGGAGTTCAGGCGGGGCCGCTTGTCCGAGAACGAGCGCTATACACAGGTCATCCGCACCTGGGAGGACGCCACCAAGGCGGTCACCGGTGAGGTCATGAAATCCCTGGATCCTTTCAACCCCGTCTTCATGATGGCCAACTCGGGCGCCCGGGGTTCCGTGAACCAGATTCGTCAGCTGGCGGGTATGCGCGGCCTGATGGCCTCTCCCTCCGGCAGGACCATCGAACTGCCCATCAAGGCAAACTTCCGGGAAGGTTTGACCGTGCTGGAATTCTTCGTTTCCTCCCACGGCAGCCGCAAGTCCCTGGCAGATACCGCGCTGCGCACCGCCGATTCGGGTTATATGACCCGGCGCCTGGTAGACGTGGCCCAGGACATCATCGTGCGGGAGGTCGACTGCTTCGAGACCCGGGGGGAGCCGGTCCGGGGCATCAAGGTGCAGGAGATCGTAGCGGACGGCCAGTCCGTGGAGTCCTTT
This sequence comes from Clostridiales bacterium, assembly GCA_012520375.1. Lineage (GTDB taxonomy): Bacteria > Bacillota > Clostridia > Christensenellales > Aristaeellaceae > Excrementavichristensenella. Next base: position 4,920 of record JAAYOH010000038.1, on the reverse strand, counting down.
GAGGATCGGATCCGGGGCCGGGTGGCTGCCGAGGACGTGGTACATCCCGAGACCGGCGAAGTCCTGGTGAGGGTCAACGGCTGGATCGACCACGATACCGCCCGGGACCTCGTGAAGGCTGGCATCACGGAGATGAGCGTACGCTCTGTCCTGACCTGCCGCAATGAGCACGGCGTGTGTGCCCGTTGCTACGGCGCAAACATGGCCCACGGCGGCCTGGTGGATGTGGGGGAAGCGGTGGGCATCATCGCGGCCCAGTCCATCGGCGAGCCCGGTACCCAGTTGACCATGCGTACCTTCCACACCGGCGGCGTGGCTTCCGGCACGGACATCACCCAGGGTCTTCCCCGGGTGGAAGAACTCTTCGAGGCCCGCAAGCCCAAGATGGAAGCAACCTTGGCGGAGATCTCGGGCACCGTGCGCATGGGCACCGATTCCAAGCGCCGTCGGGAGATCATCATCACTGGAGAGGATCACGAGGTCAAGAAATACTCGGTGAACTACGGCCTGAAGATCAAGGTGGAAGAGGGCGATAAGGTAGAAGCAGGCCAGGAACTGGTGGAAGGTTCCATCAATCCCCACGACCTGCTCCGCATCCTGGGCGTCAAGGCGGTTCAGGAATATCTGGTGAAGGAAGTGCAGCTGGTGTACCGCCGGCAGGGCGTGGAGATCGCAGACAAGCACATCGAGATCATCGTGCGGCAAATGCTGCGCCGGGTCAAGGTGGACGACGCCAACGATACCACCCTTTTGCCCGGCGCCCTGGTGGACATCTTCCGCTTCGAGAAGGAAAATGAAGATACCATTAACAGGGACGGTGAAGACAGTCGCCCCGCCACCGCCCGGCGCATCTTGTTGGGCATCACCAAGGCCAGCCTGGCCACCGACTCCTTCATGTCTGCGGCCTCCTTCCAGGAAACCACAAGGGTGCTCACCGATGCCGCCATCAAGGGCAAGGTGGACCCGCTTTTGGGCCTGAAGGAGAATGTCATCATCGGCAAGCGCATCCCCGCGGGCACGGGGATGAAGCGCTACCGGGACGTGGAGATTCACGAAGCTTACTGATTGAGGGCGTCGCCCATCCGGGTTGCCCGAGGACCGCTCGGATGGGAAACTTAATTTGACAAGTACGGTTCCAAGTGATATACTACTATGGCTCGATTATCAGGGAGGACTATGTTGCGATGGACAAGTTGCCTAAAGGAAGCTTTGCGGTGGGACTTCGCATGGTGACCAAAGCTTTGGAAGCCAACGGAGCCTCGCGGGTTTACATCGCAGAGGATGCTGATCTGTTCATCAAAAACAGAATCCGCAGTTTGTGTGCCCAGCGAGGCGTTCCCGTTCAGGATGTCCGCTCGATGAAAGAGCTGGGAACAGCCTGCGGGATTGAGGTGGGTGCGGCAACCGCCGCCATCCTGAAAGAGCGAGCCTGAATTTGCCTTAATACGCTTCCTTTGGGTTGCGGAAGTGCATAGAGGACATCTACTATTTTCAAGGAGGTGCTTCCATGCCCACGATCAATCAGTTGATCCGCAAGGGTAGGAAAAAGATAACGACCAAATCCGGCGCGCCCATTCTGCAGAAATGTCCGCAGAAGCGCGGTGTTTGCCTTTCCGTCAAGACACTGACCCCGAAGAAGCCCAATTCGGCCCTTCGAAAGATCGCCCGTGTCCGCCTGACCAACATGATCGAAGGAACCTGCTACATCCCCGGCATCGGCCACAACCTGCAGGAGCACTCGGTGGTGTTGATCCGCGGCGGCAAGGTCCGCGATCTGCCCGGCGTTCGGTATCACATCGTTCGCGGCGCACTGGACGCAGCAGGCGTTGCCAAGCGCATGCAGAGCCGCTCCCTCTACGGCGCCAAGAGGCCCAAGAAGTAATCGGTACCGAAAACCCGTCGCACCCCTTTTTATGGAGGACGTCTGAGGAACGCGGACGAAGCCCAAAAAAGCGGCGCATACGGGGTCCGGGCAGCGCCAACTGACCGGGCGGAGGTATCAGCTGATTTGACCCGATGGTTCCATCGATACAAGTATGAGGAGGGACAGGTATGCCCAGACGTGGATTTATTCCCCAGCGCCATGTGCTGGTGGATCCCGTATACAATTCCGTCATCATCACCAAGCTGATCAACCAGATCATGTATGACGGCAAGCGCGGCGTGGCCCAGACCGTGTGCTACAACGCCTTCGAGAAAGTCGCAGCGAAAACGGGCAAGGATGCCATGGAGGTCTTCAACCAGGCCATCGCCAACATCATGCCCGCCCTGGAAGTCAAGGCCCGCCGTGTCGGCGGTACCACCTACCAGGTACCCGTGGAGATCCGCCCGGAGCGCCGGCAGACCCTGGCGTTGCGCTGGCTGGTCACGTTCGCCCGGAAACGGGGCGAGCGCAGCATGTGCGACCGCCTGGCGGCGGAGATCATGGACGCTGCAAACAACGCCGGCAACGCGGTGAAGCGCCGTGAGGATATGCACAAGATGGCGGAGGCGAACAAGGCATTTGCGCACTACCGTTGGTAATATAAGAGACGACATCATGCCCGGAAAGGAGGCGTACGACTGTGGCGAGATCACATCCCCTTGACCATGTGCGAAACATCGGCATCATGGCGCACATTGATGCCGGAAAGACGACCACCACCGAACGGATTCTCTTCTATACGGGGCGGGTACACCGCATGGGCGAAACCCATGAGGGCATGGCGACCATGGACTGGATGCAGCAGGAGCAGGAGCGGGGCATTACCATTACTTCGGCGGCCACCACCTGCGAATGGCGGGAGCACCAGATCAACATCATCGACACCCCCGGCCATGTGGATTTCACCGTTGAGGTCGAGCGCTCTCTTCGGGTGCTGGACGGCGCCGTGGCCGTCTTCTGCGCCAAGGGCGGCGTGGAACCCCAGTCCGAGACCGTGTGGCGTCAGGCCACCAAGTACAATGTGCCCCGTCTGGCCTATGTGAACAAGATGGACATCACCGGCGCGGATTTCTTCCGTGTGGTGGACATGATGCGGGAGCGCCTGGGCGCCAAAGCGGTCCCCATTCAGATTCCCATCGGCGTCGAGGCCGATTATACCGGGCTCGTTGACCTGGTGAAGATGAAGGCGGAAGTGTACGTGGACGAACTGGGCACCAAGCACGATGAGACGAGTATCCCCGAAAATCTGCTGGACCTCGCCCGGGAATGGCGTGCCGAGCTGGTAGAGGCTGTAGCCGAGCTGGACGACAAACTCATGGAAAAGTACCTGGACGGCAAGGAACTCAGCGAGGAAGAACTGCGCAAGGGCATCCGGGAAGCCACCATCAGCGGCGCCATGACTCCGGTGTTGTGCGGCACGTCTTATCGTAACAAGGGCGTACAACCCCTGTTGGATGCCATCGTAGACTATCTGCCCTCCCCCCTTGACATCCCGCCGGTGATGGGCAGTCATCCCGACAAAGGCGGGGAGATCCCTTGCGAATCGGACGACGCTGCACCCTTTGCCGCCCTGGCCTTCAAGGTCATGGCAGACCCTTATGTGGGCAAAATGGTGTTCATGCGGGTCTATTCGGGTACCCTGGCCAGCGGAAGCTATGTTTACAATTCCACCAAGAGGAAGCGGGAGCGCGTGGGCCGCATCCTGCGCATGCACGCCAACCATCGGGAAGATGTGGAGGAAGTGCGCGCCGGAGATATCGTAGGTCTGGTGGGCCTGCGGGAGACCACCACGGGCGATACGCTGTGTGACGACAAACGTCAGGTTATTTTGGAGAGCATGGAGTTCCCAGAGCCGGTTATCCGGGTGGCCATCGAACCCAAGACCAAGGCGGGTCAGGACAAGATGACCCTGGCGCTGGTCCGGTTGGCGGAGGAGGATCCCACCTTCAAGACCTATTCCGACGAATCCACCGGCCAGACCATCATCGCGGGCATGGGCGAGCTCCACCTGGAGATCATTGTGGACCGCCTGCTCCGGGAATTTAAGGTGGAGGCCACGGTAGGCAAGCCCCAGGTCGCCTACAAAGAGTGCATCCGCAAGAGCGCCAAGGCGGAAGGCAGGTACGTACGACAGACCGGCGGTCACGGCCAGTTCGGCCACTGCTGGATCCAGCTGGACCCTGCCCAGCCCGGGGAAGGGTATACCTTCAACAACAAGATCGTGGGCGGCGCAATTCCCAAGGAATTCATCCCCGCCATCGACAGCGGCATCCGGGAGGCGGCCATGAGCGGCCCCCTGGGCGGCCACGAAGTGGTGGACTTCACCGCCACCGTATACGACGGCAGCTACCACGAGGTGGACTCCAGCGAGCTGGCCTTCAAGATCGCTGCCTCCATGGCCTTTAAAGAGTGTGTCATGAAGGCGGATCCCTCCCTGCAGGAGCCCGTGATGAAGGTGGAGATCGTGGTGCCCGACAACTACATGGGAGATGTCATCGGCGATGTGAACGGCCGGCGCGGACGGGTCATAGACAGAAACGCCCACGCGGGACTGCACATCATCGACGCCCTGGTACCCCTCTCCGAGATGTTCGGATACGCCACCGACCTGCGCAGCCGGACCCAGGGCCGCGGCACCTTTTCCATGCAGTTTGCCCACTATGAAGAGGTACCCAAAAGCATCGCCAGCAAAGTGCTGGGATACTGACAAGAGCAAGAGTTTTTGACGTAAGATCATAGGAGGAAGGATTCAAGATGGCAAAGGCGAAATTTGAGCGCACCAAGCCGCATGTAAACATCGGGACGATCGGTCACGTCGACCATGGCAAGACCACCCTGACCGCGGCGATCACGATCACCCTGTCCCAGGAAGGTCACGCGGCGGCCATGCGGTACGACGAAATCGACAAGGCTCCCGAAGAGAAGGCCCGTGGGATCACCATCAACACGTCCCACGTGGAGTATGAGACGGAGAAGCGTCATTATGCCCATGTGGA
>JAAYOH010000037.1 GCA_012520375.1 Clostridiales bacterium | reverse complement strand
TTGTCGTCAGCGGCCTGATCGCTATTTTGATATACGGAGCAGTCTTTTTTCTGGCCAAGCCTGTCAAGCGCATCGGCAACACCCCGGTGGAAAATATCAAAGGCGGACAGGAACTGCTGCAAATCATGTCCGATGCCCATGATGATATGCAGGTGATCCTCAAGGCTTCCCAATCCGCCCTGGAGGCAGAGATTGATGTAAAGGCAAAGAAACTGTACGAGCTGGGCAACCGCCTGCTTACATACTTGGGCAACAACCCAGAGAAGATTTCCTCTGCACGGCGCTTTTTTAGCTTTTACCTGGCCACCGGCGCCAACATTCTCGCGAAATACATGGATCTTATCGCCTCCAACCCAGACAGCCCGCAGGTGCAGCGTTTGACGCCGGAGACGGCTCGGGCTTTGGATATCCTTCAGGATGCCTTCATGACGCAGTTCAACAAGCTCGTGCAAAATGAAGTGATGGATGTGGAAGCGGACATTGGCTTGCTGGAGAAGACATTGCATCTGGAGGGCGAACTGTGAAAACAAAGTATTTTGGGCTGTTGCTGCTGGTGCTGGTGATCGTCGTCGCCGGCGTGTACTCCTGGTTTCAAGGCAAGGAAGCCCAGCAGATGGATATAACGGGCTATATTGGCGGGGAAAAGATCGGCCTGGTTGACGACCCCGCAGTGAAAAAGATTCTGTTCGATAAGAAAAAACTGACCCTGAACTATCAGAAGGCCGGCTCCCTGGACATGATTCGCCTGGATCATACCGGGCGGGACTATCTCTGGCCCTCCAGCCAAACGGCGTTGGATTTGTATGAAAAAACCTATGGGAAACCACCCCGGAGCGAAATCGTCTTTAATACCCCGATCGTGCTGTACACCCGGCAGATGGTCGCGGAGGCGCTCATGAAGGCCGGCTATATTACCGAAAAGGACGGCGTACATTTCCTGGACATGAAGGCCTTCCTGCCGGTGCTGGAAAATGGCGAACGCTGGGAAAATCTGGGTCTGCCGCTGTATGGCTCTGTGCTGGTATCCACCACCAACCCTACCAAGTCCAACTCAGGCAACATGTTCGCAGGCCTTTTGGCCAACATGATCAATGAGGGCAATGTGGTTACCGCTGATCGCACCGACGCAGTGATCCCCCGCCTCAAAGCCCTTATCGAACGATTGGGATACATGGAAACCAGTTCGGCCGACATCTTCAGCCAGTTCCTGAAAACCGGTGTGGGCGCCAGGCCCCTGGTGGCAGGCTATGAAAGCCAACTGCTGGAGTTTGCCCACACCAATCCCAAGGACTACCAGCAAATCAAGGACGATGTGGTTCTGTTATATCCGGTACCCACAGTCTGGTCCAGCCATGTGTACATCGCCCTGAGCGAAAAGGGAAAGATCGGCCTGGAGGCGCTGCTTACGCCAGAAATACAAGCCCTGGCTTGGGAGAAGCATGGTTTCCGCACGGGCATCAATGCCGCCAACATGGATGTATCCCATACAGCCGTGCCGGGCATTGCGCCGGTCATATCACAAATCATTCAGATGCCGGACTCCCAGGTCATGGAGAAGCTCATCCAATCCCTCGAGCGCTGATCCGCATGACTATCGCCTTTGACCCTGCGCAAATTGCAAAAGATTTTGAAAGCCATGCGCAGCTTTCACCGGAAGAAAGGCACGACATCCAGGTGCGTGCCCGGGGCATTGACCTGAAGGATGCCCTCACCGTCACCGGCTACGGCGCCAAGGAGCAGCGCGATCTGGGGGATGTGTCGGACATCCTGCTCAGCAGAGTTTCCGGCAGCGCTCTGGAAGACGCAGTGGATGCCATCCATGCTTTGCAGCAGCAGATCGCCGGCCTTGACGTTGTTTCCCTTCGTATGCCCAAGGGATTTTTCTCCTCCCTCTTTTCCCCCGGCAAACGGCATTATACCGCTTTGCAGCGGGATTGCTCCGAAATGATCTATCTGGTGGATCGACTGGCCAATCAGATCGACATGGCTCGGTTGGCGCTGCAAAAGGAGATCGGGCTGTTGGATACCCTCTATGAAAGCAACCGGGCATGCCATCATGCGCTGGAACGCAAAATCCTGGCCGGAGAACTGGCCCTGGCCCACGCAAAGCAGGAGAAAACCGCAAAAGATGAATCGGGCATAGCGTCATTTGTCGACTTGTTTGCAGACCGCATTCACCAGCTGCGACAGTCCAAAACCATCAGCCTGCAGCTGGCCTTGCAAATCCGCCTGACCCAGCACAACCAGAAGCTGGTAGCAGACAAACTGAAGCAGATGACGGAATTTGCCCTCCCGCTGTGGCAAAGCCAGTTGGCCCTGGCCCTGAACATGAACCGGCAGCGGGAGGCATGGGGCGCCTTCCGCGCAGCTGCCCGGCAGACAGCGCAAACAATGGACCATGCCAAGCAGACCCTGAACGAAGGGAGAAGGGATCCCGTGCAGGCGGGAAAAAATGCGTCCTTTGAGCTGGAGCGTTTGAAGGAAGCCCATTCCAAGCTCAAACAATTGCTGGAAGAGGCCCTTGCCAGTGCACAGCAAGCCAAAATTTCATGGCGAGGTTAGCGGGATGATGAAACAGCGTTTGCAAGCCATACCATTTCTCCTGGCGGTTTTCTTGGGTTTGTTTATAGGATACGGTCAAAACCTGCCGCCCAGAGCGCCCAGGGATTTGGATGAAACCCCCATCACCCTGAGCGAAGCGGACAAGGGACCGGACTTTCAGCTGATGCTGACCCACATCCGGGAAATGGCGGCAGAGGTGCACAGCGTGGGCAGCCCCGGTCTGAAACGCACCCAGGAATACCTGAAAAAGCAGCTGGAAAGCATGGGCTATGCCTACATGGAAGACAGGTACCAACTGTCTATGGAAGAAGTGCGGGATTTGTGGCGGTTATGGCAAGGCTATTACGGGGATCCATATCTGCCCACAGATAAAGAAATCCGGGACCGGGCCGGCCTTGGTGAAGAAGACCTGATGGAGCTGAACAACATCCTGGTGTGTGTGGATGCGCCGGATACGGATGAAACCATTATTTTTATGGCCCATACCGATTCCGTCATCCAGGGAGCCGGCGCCTTTGACGACATCGTTTCGGTAGCGGCTCTTCTGGAAGGTTTGCGGGCTGTTCAGGATAGGGCGATCGCAAGGGATTTGTTGTTCCTGTTTACCGATGGGGAGGAACAGGGCTTGTTGGGGTCGGCAAAGTTCATTGCTGACCATCCGGAATATGCGCAGCGCACTCGCCTGGTGGTGAACCTGGAAGCCCGGGGCAATGCCGGCGTTCTCATCTTGTTTCAGACCACCGACAACAACTTGGGGCTCATCGAGACCTACCGAAAGGCCGTCCCATATCCCTTTTCCATGTCCATCGCAACCGATATCTACAAAACCATGCCCAACGATACCGACCTGACCCATTTTATCCATGCGGGCTATCCGGGCATGAACCTGGCGGCGATTGAAGGTCCTCATGTGTATCATACAAAGTTGGACAACTATGAAACGTTCAGCCGGGACAGCGCCCTGCATTATCTGGACACCGTTGTGGGCCTGGTCACCCACCTGGCTTGGACACCGGAGCTTCATCTGGAAGACAGTCAGGATGCGGTGCATTTCCCCTTCTTCCCGGGTAAGCTGGCTGTTCTTCCGGAGAGCCTCGCCAATGCCCTTGCCCATGCCACATTTGCTTTGACCCTGTTGTGTCTGTTCTATTTGCTGCGGAAAAAGCGTTTGAGATTTTCAGGCCTGATTCTGACCCTGTGCGCTCAAGTCCTGATCCTCATCCTGTCCGGCGGGTCCACCTGGATCCTGCTGGAAGGGATGTATTTTCTTTGCTCCCGGTTTGGCTTCTTTTCAGAGCTGTTGATCACTGAACATCACTATGGCAGACACTCGCACGTCCTGTTCATCCTCTTGCTCCTGGTGTTCACGGCCTGTGCGGTCATGCTGCTTCGCTCGCTCTGGCGGAAAACCAACTGGCGCTCCAAAGCCCAGGGCCATTGCGCACACCTGATGGGCCTTCTTCTCCTGCCCAGTCTGCTGGGCGAAGTCTGTGCCTGGTGTTTTCCTGCCGGCAGTTATTTGTTCTTCCTGCCGGTCCTGGCCGGCCTGGCCGTGATCGGGGCAAGGATTGTATTTCCAGGGCTTAGCCCAATGGTTGCGGCCGTATCGATTGTTTTGACCCTTCTGCTGTATACGCCTTTGGTGCACGTGCTGCACGTTGCCCTTCACATTTACACCGCGTATCTTACTTTGCCCGTGGCCATGCTGCCCCTGACCTTGATTGCAGGAAAGATAGAATGTACATGGCAGAAAAGAGCAAGGACATGAGGCGATGAGAAGAAAAACAGTTTGCGATCCAAATGGCAAAATTGTTTACTGGGTTTCGGAAGCCATGGACGCTGAAAGAGATACGTTGTTCTTTCTTCACGGACTAACGGCTGATCATACCATGTTTGAGGAGCAGGTAGTCTGCTTTGGAAGGGACTATAATGTAATCGTATGGGATGCTCCTGCACACGGGCAGTCCAGGCCGTACAATACATTCACTTTCGGGAATGCAACCAGCGGGATGAAACGCATCATCGACGAATGCGGTCTTTCTCAGGTGATTCTGATTGGACAGTCTATGGGCGGCTATTTGTCACAGTCATTTGCTCTTGGATATCCGGAACAGGTAAAGGCATTGGTATCCATCGGTTCTACTCCGTATGGGGAGTATTATTCCAAATCTGATATATGGTGGTTGAACCAAATTGGATGGATTGCAAAACTGCTTCCGGAAAAACTGTTGAAACAAACCATGGTAAAGCATCACGCAATGACCAAGAATGGTCGAGAAAACATGGCCGCTATGGTTGCCCAATATGAAAAAACAGAGCTATGTTGGCTTATGCGCACGGGATATAAAGGTTTTTTGGAAGACAACAGAACCTTCGATATTTGTTGTCCGGTCCTTCTGCTTGTTGGGGAAAAAGATCGGACGGGTAAAGTGAAAAGCTATAACAAAGAATGGGCAAAAAGAACGGGATATGAATTGATATGGATACCGGGGGCTGCTCACAATGCTCATGTTGACAATCCGGCGGCAGTGAATAACAGCATCCGGCATTTTTTGGAAAGCTTGAAATAATAACGGCTTTTGCATACGGTGGATTATTCAATAAGATTTGAAAGCAATCATAATAGCGCTTTCTGCGGAAGACAATGTTGCCTAAACTCGCGCCTCCGGCGATACGCAGGGCGTGTTTCTTGCCGTAAAGCGTACAGTTTCGCGGTCATCCTCGTTTTGGCCTCGCGGCGTCTACCTTGGCAGCGAGATGTAGGCCCATTTCGTGGATAAAACGGGCTGCCTGAGGGAAGAATTCGGGGGGGAAATTCTTGTAAAACAGAAACGACTCAAAGGTAAAAACTCCGTCATAGTCGATCTCGCCCAGCGCCCGGCAGGTGTCATCCCAGTCGATTCTGCCGCCCAGATAAGGAAGCGTGTGGGTATCCGTCACCGCGTCGTTGTCGTGGATGTGCAACGCCTTCAGCCGGTCATGCCCCAGCGCCCGGATGAGCACAGAGGGCTTGTCGCCGATCAGGGCGGCGTGCCCCACGTCCACACAAGCTGCGATGTGCGGGTCGTTCAGTTCGTCCAGCGCCCGGACGTATCGGTCGGGCTCGGAGCAGGTATCGGGGATCGCCACGCCCCGGCTGTCAAACTGAAACAGGTTCTCCAGGCAGATGCACACGTTACACGCCCGGGCATGGGGAAGCAGGGCGTGAAAGAAGTCCATATTCATGTCCCAAATGGCGTCCAGGTTCTCGCTGCGGTATCGCATGAAGTGCAGCGGATGGACGATCACCGTGTCGACGCCCAGGATATTTGCCGCTTCAAAGCTGCGGATGGTGAGGGGGATGGCATCCTTTTCCATGAAGCCCGGCTGGGAAAACTGAAATTCGAAAGGCGCATGGGCCTGATTGAAGGTGATGCCCAGATCATCGCCGAGATGGCGCAGCTCCCGGGCAAACTGTTTCCAGTTGGCGCCGTTCAATACGTGGTCAGGGTCCACCAGTTGATCCATGCTGAAATCTACGCAGTCGAAGCCGGCGCCGGCCAGCAGGCGCACCGCTTCTGCCTCGCTCATAAAATTTTGGAGATAGAAGGTTTCTGCAGACAGCTTCATGGCGATCGCGCCTCCTTGGATGATTAGTATAGCAAATCGGGACCCAACGTACTGATGATCGGGAAGCAAGTGACCAGTACCAGCACGATCAGCAGGCACACGATGAAGGGCCAGGTATGCTTCAGGAAATCCGGGATCTCCACGTTACACATGTGGCAGCACAGGTACATAACGCCGCCAAAGGGAGGTGTGAGGCCGCCCACTGACATATTGACGATCATGATGATGCCAAACTGAATGGGGTCAATGCCGTAGGACTGCGCAGCCGGAAAGAGCAGGGGCGTGGCAATCATCAAAACGGCGGTGCCATCCAGAAACATGCCCATCACAAAAACCAGAAGGTTGGCCAGCAGCAAGAACATGCCCGGGCTGTCGGTGATGGATATCAGATAGGCAGCCAAATTCTGGGGAATGCGTTCCCAGGACAGATAGGTGCCAAAGATGACGGCGGAGACGATGATCAAAGACACGTTGGCCATGGAGGAGAAGGACTCCACCAGGATGGGCTTGATGTGGCAGGGCTTGATTTCTTTGTAGGCGAAAGCGCCGATCAGGGCGCACATGGAGATCAGCACCAATCCGCCTTCGGTAGGGGTAAACCAACCGGTGCGGATGCCCACGATCAGCACAAGCGGCATCATGAGGGAAAGCCAGCTCTCTTTGAGGCTCTGCAAAATTTCCTTCAGGGTAGCGCGGCTTTCCCGGTCGGGGGTGAAGTGGCGGACGCGGGCGATGATGGCCACGGTGAGGCACATCCCGATGCACAGCAGGATGCCCGGGATGTAGCCGGCATAATACATTTTGACCACGGAGGTGCCGGTCATGCTGGCGTAGAGGATCAGACCGGCGCCCGGGGGAATGATGGGGCTAATCAGCGCGGAAGCAGCGGACACGCCTGCGGAAAAGGCGGGAGAATAGCCCCGTTTGACCATCTGCGGCACCAGGATTTTGCAGTCGTTGGCTGCGTCTGCACCAGCAGAGCCGCAAATGCCGCCGTTCAGGGTGGACAGAAGAACGTTTACATAGGCAAGGCCGCCGCGCTTGTGGCCTACCAGATTGTTGCAAAAGCCCATGACGCGGTCGGAAATGCCCGCATAGTTCATCACCACGCCGGCTGTAACAAAGAAGGGAACGGCCAGAAAAGTGAAAGACATGCCGCTGGTCAGCATTTTCTGAATCAGGGTGGTAATAGTCAAATCCCGACAAAAAAAGGTAAAATAGATAATGGCTCCGCTGAAAAAACTAACGGCTACAGGAATGCCCAGGATCAGCAGAATAAAGGTGAGGATCATCGGAATGTAGGGACCCATTTATGCAGCCTCCTTTTGGGCAAACACCTCTTTTGCCGAGGCGAGTTTGCGAACGATGTCCAGCAGCACCCGGATGGTCAGCGTGGAGAAGCCAAACACGATGCACAGATCCAGCCACATGTAGGAGATCTGCATGGCAGGAAGTCGCTTGATGGTGCTGTTCATGCAAAGCAGCACGCCGTTGTAGGTCATCATGGCGCCGTAGAAGAGCAGATAAAGGCACCCAAACAAATCCGTGACGTAGCGGAGGCGGGGTGGAAACCTGTCTATGACAAAATTGACCACCGTGAGCTCCCTGCGTTTGTAGAGAAGGCCGACGCCGGCATATACGCCGAACATGTAGCAGCCAGTGGACATCTCCTCCAGATAGGCAAAGCGTTTGTTGATCATCAGGTTGCTCAGCACGTTTGCCAGAACAGCCAACAGCATCAGCACCAGGGACAGATTGCAGATAAAATCTTCAATATCCTCAAAACGGAACTTTTTTTTCATTCGTATCCCCTTTTGTACAGCGGCGGGACGAGATGCCCTCGTCCCACCGCGTTGATATGGGCAGGAATTTTAGGCGGGAAAGCAGACCTTACAAGCCTGCCAGCACATCCAGCATCTCCTGGCCGATGTCATACTGCAGCACATATTTGCCGGCGGCGGCCTTGAACTCGCTCAGGTCGATCTCCCGATTGACTTCCATGCCGTTATCAATAGCCTGCTGGCGCATCTGGCTCTCCAGATCAGCCGAGGCTTGCACATAGCCCTGAACGGCAGGCTTCATTTCTTCGGATATGATGGCCTGATACGCAGCGGGAATGGAGTTCCATACATTGGCGCTCATCCACAGGCACTCGGCCTGGATGATGTGCTTGGTCTCGGTGAGGTATTTGAAATAGTCCCAGCAGTTGTAGCTGACAACCGTACTATAGGTGCCTTCCACGGAGTCGATGCTGCCCTGTGATACAGCAGTCAATGTTTCGCTCCAGGCCATGCCCACAACGCTCATGCCCAAAGACTCAAAGCAGTCGACCCACACAGGATTGGCCGGGGTGCGGATGGACAAACCCTTCAGGTCGGCCATGGTGTTCACGGGGATGTTGGTCAGGGTGTGACGGAAGCCACCGATCCAGCCGGCTTGCAGGCAGTGGATGTTCTGCTTGTCCAGCTCTGCCAGGGTGTTGGCAAAGAAATCGGTCTCCATGAACTTTTGATATTGTTCCACAGAGTCAAATACATAGGCCGCAGAGTAGGCGCCAGCGCCCGGATAATAGTCCTTCCAGTCGGAGAAGGCGCAGTAGTATACCACGTGAGAGTCGCTGGCGATGGCCTCCACCGCTTCTGCATAGGTCAATAGTTCGCCGTTGGGATAAATGTCAAACCGTACCTTTCCCTCCGTGCGTTCGTAAATCTTGTCGGCAGCCTGCTGCAGATAGGTTTGCAGGATATCGGTGCTGGACAGGTTGTGGCTGATTTTCAGGGTGATGCCCTCCCAGTCTCCGGCGCAGGCCGCGCTGGACAATATCAGGGAGAGGGAAAGGACCAGAGCCAGAAACAGAGATACGCGCTTGATGTTCATGTGTGTTCCTCCTTTTTCGTATTGTTCTATCTATCGGAGCCCGTTTCCACCCCGTTTAGATATCTTGTTGACTTTGCTGTGTGGGCAAATGGAGCGGCGAGAAGACAGCCGATGGACATGACCGCACAGTACCCCAAACGCCAAACACAGTGGCATGGCCGCAATGATGAATCGTCACATCGGAAAGGAACGTCGTTGGTGCCAGAAGCGTACAAGCCAATTTTCATCTTTTCCCTTAATTCCATCTTGATCCCGATTTGAGTATACAAATCCATTATCAGGTCTTCATACGGGCCTTAAAAAAGTTCAGTTAAATGCAAACTCCCTATGGAATGCACACATCGAGGTGTGAACCGTGGTCTCGAACCCTGCTTGACGCATGCCGCCCCGCTGTGCTATGATGCAGCGGGGCGAACAGGACGGAGCCCTTCGGAGGCGGATATGCAGCGCATCGATCTGGACAACAAAACCATCCTGGTCACGGGGGCAGCGGGCTTCATCGGCGCGCATTTGTGCCGTCGTCTGCTGCAGGATTATCCGGGGGCGAAAATCCTGGGCCTGGACAACATGAACGATTATTACGACGCAGCCCTGAAGGAGCACCGGCTGGGCCTGCTGAAGGAGCGGCAGAATTTTTCCTTTGTACGGGGGGACCTTGCGGACAAGGAGCTGCTCGGCCGGCTGTTTTCGGACTGCCCGCCGGCGATCGTGGTGAACCTGGCGGCCCAGGCGGGGGTACGCTATTCCATCGCCGACCCCGAGGCCTACATCCGCTCCAATCTGGTGGGCTTCTTCAACGTCCTGGAAGCCTGCCGCAGCGCCATGGAGGGATCCCGGCCCGTGGAGCACCTGGTGTACGCCTCCTCCTCCTCGGTATACGGCGCCAACGCGGCGGTGCCCTACAGCACGGAGGACAAGGCAGACAGCCCGGTGTCCCTGTACGCCGCCACCAAAAAGAGCAACGAGTTGATGGCCCACGCCTACGCCAAGCTCTACGGCATCCCCTCCACCGGCCTTCGCTTCTTCACGGTGTACGGCCCCGCCGGGCGGCCCGACATGGCTTACTACGCTTTTACCGACAAGCTGCTGCGGGGAGAGACCATCTCCATCTTCAATTACGGCGACTGTATGCGGGATTTCACCTATATAGACGACGTCGTGGAGGGGGTTCTGCGGGTCATGCAGGGCGCCCCGGAAAAAATGACGGGGGCGGACGGATTGCCCGTCGCGCCCCACGCCTTGTACAACATCGGCAACAGCCACCCGGAAAACCTGCTGGACTTTGTCACCACGTTGCAGGAGGAACTGGTCCGGGCGGGGTTGCTGCCAGAAAACTACGACTTTGAAGCCCACAAACAATTGGTGCCCATGCAGCCCGGCGACGTGCCGGTGACTTGCGCGGACACCACTCCCTTAGAGCGGGACTACGGTTTCAAGCCCTCTACCCCCCTGCGGGAAGGGCTGCGCCGCTTTGCGGCCTGGTACAAGGCTTACCACCGGCCCAAGACAAATGCCTGACCGGGGCCCCGGCCCGTCTGCCGTCCTCCATCAGCCAACCCGGCAAAGGCAGGCCGCCCGCTTTCACGCACCCTCTCCCCTGCCGCGCATCCCCATCGAGCGCCCTCTACGAAGCGCCGCCCGAGGTTATGGCTGCCAGGGAAAACGCCATCATCGTCTCGTCCTTGGTCGCCGCCGGGATCTCGCAGCCCGCGCTCAGCATGAAGGGCAGCCCCCTGGCCTTTCGCACCAGTTCCTCCCCCTTGGCCCGGGCCTGGTGGGGGGTCGCGTTCATCAGGTCCCGCACCGGGTCCGCATTGCCCTTGAAAGACATACCCGCATCCCCGAACACCCTGACGGCCAGGTCGAAGTCCACCTGGGCGTCGATGTTCACCATGTCGGCGCCGCACTGGGCCAACAAGGGCAAGCTGTGGGTGGTGTTGCCGCAGATGTGCAGCTTGGACAGCCCCCCTGCGGCCCGGATCCCCTCCGTGACCCGCTGTTCGTAGGGCAGGGCGAATTCCCGGAAGTGGGCCGCCGAGATCAGGGAGGCCGCGGAATCCCCACAGCCGATAATGTCCGCCCCCGCTTCCAGCTGGCAGCGGGCAAATTCGATCTCCATTTCCACGATCATCTCCAGGGCCTGATGCACCAACCCGGGCTCGTCCATCATCAGGAACATCAGTTCCTGCACCCCAAACCAGTCGCACACCTCGGCGAAGGGCATTTCCACCCAGCCGCACACCAGGGCTTCCTTGCCCACGCTCCGGGCCAGGATCTCCACGCTCTCGATGCGCTGCCGCATCCGGGAGCCCGGCCGCATGGGGTCCGGGGCTTTCAGCCGCCCAAGATCTGCCGGGTCCCCGATCAGGGGCCGGGCGGCAAAGGGGGTCTGGTTCTCGGGGAACACCATCTGTGCCCCCAGGTCGGCGCTGATCCGGAAGGCGTCGGAGCACACGGTCACCGCGTCCACCCGGTAGCGCTCATACTGCAGCAGCTGCGCCTCCGCCAGGGCGGCGGGGCAGGTGGCGTATTCCCGGAAATTCAGCCCGGCGCGGTCCGCCGCAAAGAACATCGTCAGGGGGAAATAGGGGACCCGGTCCGGCTTCTCCCGGTGCAGCACGGCCAGGCAGCGCTCTTTGGACGTCATATCCTTCACCTCGCGGCATACTTTATGTTTTGACGCAGGCGCCCGGGCCCTTGTTGCACCCGGACTTTTCATAAGCGAACAGAAAATTCGTTTGACAAACGGGATTATCTGTGTATAATAACATGGACAGACGGGCTCATGCCCGTTGCGGCGGACGAAGACTCGACTTTCGTGGAAAGCCTGCCAGGGAGTATGTGCCGCGACTGGAAGCACATTCAGGCGAGTAGTAAGCCCGGGAACGCTTTGTCCGATGGGTAGCAGAATAATGAGCGGATGTGAGGCATCACATCAAGTCGGGTGGCACCGCGGGTCTTGCACTCGTCCCGAGGAAATTTCCTCGGGACTTTTTGTATCGGTCCTTAGGGGCAGAATATTCTGTATGCGGAGGCGACAGGGATGTACAGAACGCATCGTTGCGGTGAGATCGGCGAGCAGCACATCGGGCAGGACCTGATGCTGGCCGGCTGGGTGGACGTGATCCGGGACCACGGAGGGGTGCTGTTTGCAGACCTTCGGGACGAGACCGGCGTGACCCAGGTGGTGGTCCACGACGAAGACCTGCTGAAGGGCGTGGGCAGGGAAAGCGTGATATCGGTGTCGGGGGAAGTGACCCGTCGGGATGAGAGCACGGTGAACCCCAAAATCCGCACCGGCAAGGTAGAGCTGAAGGCCGACGCCCTCACGGTGCTGGGCCCCTGCACCCGGAACCTCCCCTTTGAGATCGCGTCCGGGGGCGCCAACGAGGGCATCCGCCTGAAGCACCGCTTTCTGGACCTGCGCAATCCCGCCCTCCACGAAAACATCGTGCTGCGCTCCAAGGTCATCGGGCACATGCGCCGCCTGATGGAGGAGCGGGGTTTTCTGGAGATCCAGACCCCCATCCTCACCGCCTCCTCTCCGGAGGGCGCCCGGGATTTCCTGGTGCCCAGCCGCAAACATCCCGGCAAATTCTACGCCCTGCCCCAGGCGCCCCAGCAGTTCAAGCAGCTGCTCATGGTGTCGGGTTTCGACCGGTATTTCCAGATCGCCCCCTGTTTCCGGGACGAGGACGCCCGGGCGGACCGCTCCCCCGGCGAGTTTTACCAGCTGGACTTTGAGATGGCCTTTTCCACCCAGGAAGAGGTGCTCGCCGTATGCGAAGAGGTGGTGGGCGGCACCTTCGCCCGCTTCACGGACAAGCCCGTGACCCCGGCCCCCTACCGGCGCATCCCCTTTGCCGAGTCCATGGCCCGCTACGGCACGGACAAGCCCGACCTGCGCAACCCCCTTGTCATCTGCGACGTCAGCGACCTCTTCCGGCGCATCCCCTTCCGCCCCTTCGCGGGCAAACCGGTGCGGGCCATCGTGGCGCCCTGCAAGAGCGAGCGCTGGTTTTTCGACAAGTCCCTGGCGTTCGCCACCCAAAAGGTGAACATGCCCGGCCTGGCCCACGTCACCCTGCTGAAGGCCGAGGGCTGCGTCTTTAAAGAGGAGCCCATCACCAAAGTCATGACCCAGGCCCAGAAAGAGGAGATGGTGCGCTGCACCGGGATCCGGGAGGGAGAGAGCATCTTCTTCATCTGCGATCCCCTGCCCGGGGTGGCGGACCGCAACGCCGGGATCATCCGCACCTGGCTGGGCCAGGAGCTGGATCTCATCGACAAGGACGCCTTCGCCTTCTGCTTCATCGTGGATTTCCCCATGTACGAATTGGACGAAAGCACCGACCGGATCGTGTTCACCCACAACCCTTTCTCCATGCCCCAGGGCGGGATGGAGGCGCTTTTGACCAAAGACCCCACCGAGATCTTCGCCTACCAGTACGACCTGGTGTGCAACGGCATCGAGCTGGCCTCCGGCGCAGTGCGCAACCACAGCCCCGAGGTGATGAAAAAGGCCTTCGAGATCGCGGGGTACAGCGAAGACGAGGTGGAGCGCCGCTTCAGCGCCCTGTACAACGCCTTCCAGTTCGGGGCGCCCCCCCATGCCGGGATGGCGCCGGGGATAGACCGCATCGTGATGCTGCTGGCGGACACTGAGACCATCCGGGACGTCATCGCCTTCCCCCTGGACGGCACCGCCCAGGACCAGATGCTGGGCGCCCCCAGCGAGGTCACCGAATTGCAGCTGTACGAGGCCAACATCAGCGTCCGGGGCCAGGGGGGAGACATATACGGTTCCGGCAGCGGCGGCGCAGCCCGGCCCGCCGCCCGAGAGGCAGCCGCCAAATTCGACAGCCTGGAAGAGGTCAACGCCCTGACCCTCACCGAAGAGGAGCGCGCCGCCATGGACCGGATCTTCGAGGCCATGTCCCTGCGGGAAGAAGCCTTCAGCAGGGTGGATACGGGGGGTATAGAGCCCATGATCCACGTGCTCCCCATGACCAATATCCTGCGGGCGGATCAGCGGAGCCAGCCCTTTGCCCGGGAGGCGCTGCTTCAAGGCGCGCCCCAGCGCACCGGGGACAGCTGGCAGGTCCCCCGAGTTGTGAAGTGAGGTGGAAATGATGGGATATTATATCAACAAAATGGATCCTCAGGGCACCATCGCGGTGGATGACACCATCCAGGTCCAGGGTTCTCCCGCGACTGCGGGTTCCCGCATACTGGAAGGTTTCCTGCCCCTCTTCAGCGCCGAAGCCGTGACCCGGCTGGAGCAGGCGGGGGAAAAGGTCTCGGGCAAGTGCCATGTGGGGGAATTCGGCCTGGATCTCCTGGGCGAAAGTTCCTTTTTCGGGCCGCTGCTCCAAGACGGACACCTGGCGAGCGCCTCCGCCCAGCTGGTGGCAGAAGGCTCGGTGAAAGCCGCCCTGAACGTGGACGCGAATGGTACGCCCCGCCGGGCCGCCGCGGTGGCGGGGGTGGATCTCATCAAGCCCACCTACGGCGCGGTGTCCCGCCGGGGCGTCATCTCTACGGCCTCCTCCGGGGAAACGGTGACGGTCACCGCCCGGGACGCCCGGGAAGCCGCCCGCATCCTCTCCCTCATCGCGGGCCACGACGAAAAGGACGGCACCAGCCTCCCCCAAGTACGTTACAGCTATGATCCCGAAGGCGGCGTTCAAGGGCTTAAGGTCGCCCGGATCGCGCCCCTGCTGGAGGGCGCGGAGGACGCGGTCCAAGCCCGGATAGAAGAAATCTCAGCCGCCCTGGAAAACCTGGGCGCCGCCCTGGAAACCATCGAAGCGGACTGGACGGGCCAGGCCCAGACCGCCTGGCAGATCCTGATGTGCGCCGAGAGCTGCAGCAACCTGGGCCGCTTCGACGGGGTCAAGTACGGGCGCCGGGCCCGGGAATACAGGGACATCGAAGACCTGTACGATAAGAGCCGCAGTGAGGGCCTGGGCTTCAACGCCAAAGCGGTCATCCTGTACGGCTCCGAAGTGTTGTCCAAGCAAAAATACGAGGCCTGCTACGACCGCGCCCTCAGGGTGCGCCGGGTGATCGCCGAAGAACTCGCCCGGCTCTTCGCCCGGTACGACGCCCTGCTGTGCCCCGCCATCAGCACCTTCGCCCCCGCTCCCTGCGCCCCGACGGAGAGCTTTGCCAGGGCCTTCGGGGAAAGCCGTTTCACCGCCCCCGCCTCCCTGACCGGCATCCCCGCCATGGTCACCGGGGGCGTACAGTTCATGGCGGCCCATCACGGGGAGGAGACCCTGCTGAAGATCGCCCGGACCCTGGAGAAAGGGGAGGAATAAGCCGTGAAATACGAAGTGGTCATCGGCCTTGAAACCCATGTGGAGCTGTCCACCCGGTCCAAGCTGTTCTGTTCCTGCGGCGGCCATGCCAGCCCCCAGGCCCCCAACGACTGCGTATGCCCCGCCTGCAGCGGCATGCCCGGCATGCTGCCCGTGGCCAATCGGGAGGCCATCGAGCTTGCCATAAAAGCCGGGCTGATCCTGAATTGCAAGATCAACCGGTACACCACCTTCGACCGGAAGAGTTACTTTTACCCCGACCTGCCCGGCGCTTACCAGATCACCCAATGGTTCAACCCCATCTGCGTGGACGGCCAGGTGGAGATCAAAGACCGGACCATCGGCATCAAACAGATCCATCTGGAGGAAGACGCGGGCAAGCTGATCCACGACGAAGCCACGGGCAGCACCCTGGTGGACTACAACCGCGCCGGCGTCCCCCTGATCGAGATCGTAAGCCGACCCGACTTCCGTTCCTCCGCCCAGGTCGTCGAATACCTGGAATGGGTGAAAGACAACCTGCGCTTTGCCGGGGTGTCCGAGTGCGAGGAGGGCGCCATGCGCTGCGACGTGAACATCTCCGTGCGCCCCGAGGGCTCCGAAGGTTTCGGCGTGCGCTCGGAAATCAAGAACATGAGCTCCTTCACCGAGATCCGGGACGTCATCGAGTTCGAGAAGGTGCGCCACATGGACGCCATCCTGCGGCACACCGAGATGCTGATCCAGGAGACCCGGCGCTGGGACCCCATCAAGCGCCGCTCCTTCCCCATGCGCAGCAAGGAGACCGCCGCGGACTACCGCTACTTCCCCGACCCCAACCTGATGCCCATCCTCATCGACGAGGCCTGGATCGATCGGATCCGGGCGGGGATGCAGGATTCCGTCGACGGGAAGAGCGCCCACTATGTGGACCTGGGCATCGCCCCCGATTCCGCCTCCGTCCTGGCTTCCGACCGGGCCCTGTCCGCCCTCTTCGACGGGGTGATCGCCCGGGGCGCCTCCCCCAAGGCAACGGCTGGCTGGCTCCTCACCGAATGCCTGGGCCACGCCCGCAAAACGGGATCCCTCCCGGACATCGACCCGGAAAAACTGGCCTGGATCATCAAGGCGGTGGAATCGGGGGACCTGACCCGGGCCTCCGGAAGGACCGTGCTGGCCCGGCTCTTTGAAGGGGACATAGACCCCGAGAGCTACTGCAAGGCCCACGCCCTCTTTGCCCAGTCCGACGAATCGGCCATCCTGGCGGCGGTCCAGGCGGCCATCGCGGAGGATCCTTCGGCGGTACAAAGCTACCTGTCCGGCAAAACCAAGGCCCTGGAAGCCCTGTTCGGCATCTGTATGCGCAGCCTGAAGGGCAACGGAAGCCCCGCCCGGATCCGGGCCCTGCTGGAACAGGAACTGGCAAAAAAAGCCTGAACACCTCCGGGCCCGGCCAAGAAATGTGTCCGGGCCCGGAGGTTTTTCCCGTTTTTGCTGGACAGGGGCGGCCGGGGGTGCTATGATGGATGGAGTACGCCATTTGTTTAAGGGGGGCTTTCCCGTGGGAAGATCCGGCAAGATCATCGTATTCATCACCATCCTGGCCGTGGCGGCCTTCGCCTATGTGTACATCAGCGCCCAGCTCGGGGCTACCCTTGTTTCCATAGAGGAAGAGAACGCCGCCCTGCGCCCGGAGCTGTTCGAAAGCGTCATGGAAGCGCTGAACAACGGGGATTTCGCCTCCAACCAGTTCAGTGTGCCGGATGACGTTTCCGCAGAAAACTACAGTTTTGTCACCTATACGGTCCAGCTGCAGGGAGTCAACCCCCTCCCGGCGGAGTGGGCCATATTGACCCTGGCCCCTGTTTCCGGAGACGTGGTGCTGGTGCAGGGCGATCCCCAGACCATTCCCCCCTTTGGAAAGACCATCGTCAGCGCCACCCTGCTCACCCGGGCCCACACCGGTACGGAGCGCAGCCTGTGGGTGGAATACTACGTGCTGGGCAGGGCGTTGAACGCCGCCGTGAGACCCGCATGATCCTGGTCGTCGCGGAAAAACCTTCGGTCGCCCGGGACATTGCCCGGGTCCTAGGCTGCAGCGTCAAAGGGGATGGCTTCCTCTCCGGCAAGGATTACCATGTGACCTGGGCCCTGGGCCATCTGGTGGGCCTGTGCGACCCTGCGGAAGTGGACCCCCGCTACAAAAAATGGGACTTTGCCACCCTGCCCATCCTGCCCGAAACCCTGCCCACCAAGGTACTGCCCAAGACCCGCAAGCAGTACGGCGCGGTGAAAAAGCTGATGCTGGACCCGGAGGTGGACCGGATCATCTGCGCCACCGACAGCGGGCGGGAAGGGGAGCTGATCTTCCGTTTCATCTACCTGCAGGCGGGCTGCCGCAAGCCGGTAGACCGGCTGTGGATCTCCTCCATGACCGACGCCGCCATCCGGGAAGGTTTCGCCGGTTTGAAACCTTCGGAGGCCTACGACGCCCTGTATACCTCGGCCCGCTGCCGCGCCGAAGCGGACTGGCTGGTAGGCATGAACGCCAGCCGCGCCTTTTCCCTGAAATACGACGCCCTTTTAAGCATGGGGCGGGTCCAGACCCCCACCCTGCACCTGATCGTGCAGCGGGACCTGGAGATCCGGGATTTCGTGCCTCAGACCTACTACGAGATCCGGGCGGACTTCGGGGACTACGAGGGCCTGTGGGTGCACCCGGAGACCAAAGAGACCCGCTGCCCGGACCAGGACAAAGCCAGGGAAGTGGTGCGCCAGGTGAAGGGAAAGACCGGCGCCGTGGAGCAGTTGATCAGCGAAAAAAAGCGCACGCCCCCGCCCCAGCTCTTCGACCTCACCGCCCTGCAGCGGGAGGCCAACCGCCTGATGGGCCTGTCCGCCGCCCGGACCCTGGAGATCGCCCAGGCCCTGTATGAAAAGCACAAGCTCATCACCTATCCCCGCACCGACAGCCGATACCTCACAAGGGACATGATCCCGAAAGTGGCAAAGACCCTGGGCAGCCTGCCGGAGCCCTGGGGAGGTTTTGCCGCGCCTCTATTGCCAAAGCCGCCGGTCACCGGACGGGTGTACAACGACGCCAAGGTGTCCGACCACCACGCCATCGTGCCCACGGGCCAGTACGGCAGCCTCTCCCGGCTCACCGCGCAGGAAGCCCGTGTGTTCGACATGGTGGCCCGGCGGCTGGTAGCCGTCCTGTACCCGGACTATGAATACCAGTCCACCCAGATCTTCACCCGGGTAGAGCAGCATCTGTTCAAGACCATGGGCCAGACACCCCTGGTCCCGGGCTGGCGCGCCCTGTACCCCTCCGCCAAGCCGGAGGACAAAGAGCAGCAGCCTCTGCCCCAGCTGAAAGAAGGGGATACCCGCGCCGTGCAGAAGGTTTCCTCCAAAGCCTGCAAGACCAAGCCCCCTTCCCCCCATACCGACGCCTCCCTGCTGGGCCTGATGGAGCACGCAGGCCGCCTCATCGAGGACGAAGAGCTTCGGGAGAGCATGAAGGCCAGCGGGCTGGGCACGCCCGCCACCCGGGCCGCCATCATCGAGCGACTCATCAAGGTGGAATACGTGAAGCGCTCCGGCAAAACCCTCCGGGCCACGGAGAAGGGCATCCGCCTCACCCAGGTGACGCCTCCCCAGCTGGCTTCGGCAGAGACCACGGGCCGATGGGAGCGCGCCCTGACCCAGATGGCCTCGGAATCCGACCCCGCTGCCCTGGCCCAGCGCTCGGAGCGTTTCATGGACAGCATCCGCCGCTTCAGCGCCTTCCTGGTGGAGGCCGCCATCCAGGCGGACGGGACGGTACAATTCGAGCCCGACCTGCGCAAGGGGAAAGGCGGTCCCAGGAAGTCCGGAAACAGCGACCTGGGTGTCCCCTGTCCCCTGTGCGGCGAGGGCAATGTCACCGCCAACCAGAAGGCCTTCGGCTGCACCCGATGGCGGGAGTCCTGCAAGTTCACCATCTGGCGGGACGCCCTGAAGCGCCATGGCGGCCCCAATCTCACCATCCAGCACATGAAAAAGCTGCTCGGCGGCGAGCAGCTCTCTCTGGACGGGATCAAGTTGTACCTGGATGGCCCCCGGCTGGTGGCGGAAAAAGAGAGGCCCGACGCCTAAGCCAGGGTCGCTTTATGCAGGGGCATTTCCCGCATACAGGCCAGGATCCCGGCTTCATCGGGCATGGCGGGGATGGCGCCCCGGGCCGTGGCGGTGAGCCCGCCGGCGGCGTTGCCGAACAGCACCGCGTCCCGCAGGGTCCCTTCCGGCAGGTGCGCGATGGCGTCCCGGTCCAATCCTTTCAGCCGGTACATGAGGGCGCCCAGGAAGGCGTCCCCGGAGCCCGTGGTATCCACCACCTTCACGTCGTAGGCGGGCAGCGCGCCGCAGCACACATGGTTCATGTAAAAAGCGCCCTTTTCGCCCCCGGTCACCAGCACCAGCGCCGCGCCCTGGTCCAGCAGTTTCCGGGCGCCGGCCTCTGCCCCGGTCTCCCCGGTCATCAGGGTCATCTCCTCGTCCGACACCTTGATGATGTCCGCCAGGGGGACCCCTTTTTGCATCATCGCCATGGCGTCTTCTGGGCTGTCCCACAGGGCGGGCCGGTAATTGGGGTCGTAGCTGATCAGCGCCCCCGCCTTTTTGGCCAGGTCCACCGCATAGAAGGTGGCGCTGCGGCTGGGCTCGTCGGTCATGGACAGGGTGCCGAAGTGGAAGACCCGGGTGTTCTCCACGATCCCGGTATCCACCTCTTCCCGGGTCAGCATGATGTCCGCCCCGGGCTTGCGGTAAAAGCTGAAAGTCCGGTCCCCGGTGTCGCTGAGCTGTACGAAGGCCAGTGTGGTGGGCACCTCTTTGGACTTGCGCAGCCCCTTCACGTCGATGCCGCCCTCCACCATGGTCTTCTCCAGGAAGCTGCCGAAGGCGTCGTCCCCCACCTTGCCGATGAAGGCCACCCTGCCCCCCAGTTTGGCGTTCATGGCCAGGAAGTTGGCGGGAGCGCCCCCCGGATTGCAGCCGTACAGCTGAATGCCCATGTCGTTCACCCCGGAAGGGGTGAAGTCGATCAGGCTCTCGCCCAATGCGGTGATGTCGTACATAGCGATCCCTCTCATTCCGCGGGCTTTCCCCCGCACATTTTTTTCCATTATACCATAGTTCCATCCCGTACACCATGTAAATTTCTCAATTCCCCGGGTTCGCCCTTGATTTTTCCCGGCCAATGCACTAAAATAGATAAACACTTGCCGGAATGATGGAATGGCAGACGTGACGGACTCAAAATCCGTTGGTGGCGACACCGTGTGGGTTCAAGTCCCACTTCCGGCACTACAATCGGATAACCAGTCTGATAGAAAAGGGCCCGTATGGGAAACCGTACAGGTCCTTTTTCTATGCAGGAAAAAAACGGTGGCGATCCGCGCGATCTTGCCCGGAGGGATACCGTGGTCCCCGTGGGATTCCAGAAACAAAAGGAAGGTGAAATGGGCCGCCATGGCCTGGGTGATGAAGCCCGGACAGCAAGCGGTCAACGCCTTCCGATCACGCTTTCGCGTGGCGGCTTCCTTGCTCACGTCTGCAGGATGGATGGCGTTTTCTGTATAACCTTTCGCTTTCCGGGGGCGGTCCGCCGCCATAGGGTTCAACGGTCGCCTGGGCCCAAAGAAATCCATGTTCCCTTCTTTTGCTTCAAGGCAGTAGCCGCCGCCTCAAGCGACGTGATCACCGACATGCCGCCGCACCGGGCAAAGCGCGTCGCCGCGCGAACCTTGGGCAACATACTGCCTTGCGCGAAGTATCCCTTCTCGCAGTAACTCTCCGCGGTGCTTACAGACATTTGGCGCAAAAGGCGTTGTTGCTTCGTGTTGTAATCCAGGTATACCCCGTCCACGCCCGTAAGGATCATCAATTGCTCCGCATCTATGATTTGAGCAAGCTTCGACGCGGCATAATCCTTGTCGATGACGGCACTGACCGTCTCAAACGTCCCATTTTGCTGCGCCACGGGGATCCCGCCGCCGCCGCAGCAGATCGGGACCACGCCCGAACGGAACAATAAGCCGATGACCTCCTTTTCCAATATGTCTTTGGGTTCCGGGGAAGCGACTACCTTGCGCCACCCGCGCCCCGCGTCCTCGCAGTACGGTTCACCGGTTTCGCGCATCAAGGCGCCGGCCTCTTCCAAAGTGTAAAATGCGCCTACAGGTTTTGTGGGGTGCAGGAACGCGGGATCCTCCAAATCCACCAGGACCTGCGTAACGACGGTGCAGACTTTTCGGCCTATCCCCTTTGAACGAAAAGCGGATTCGATCGCCATCTGAAGATGAAAGCCAATATATCCCTGGCTCATGGCGACGCATTCCGCAAGCGGTATATCCTCCGTCGCCATACCGCCGGCGACGGCGCAGCGCATCGCGGCGCTGATTTTGCCGACTTGCGGGCCGTTCCCATGAACGATCGCCAACGGCGCACCGGTTTCCGCGATATCCGCAATGGTTTTTGCGGCGACTTCGACAGCCTTTTTCTGCGATGCCACCGTGTCGCCCAGCGCGTTTCCGCCCAGCGCAATGACGATCCCCTTCAACGCGGTCCCTCCTCTTTTGAAGCGTATCGACGCCCAATTGAAGAAAGAAGCTCAGCGGACCGCCAGCGCCATGTCTTTGTTGAGCATGTAGGGGCGGTAGAGCGCCGCGAGATTGGACAGGGGAAGCACTTCATCGGGCAGGCGGATGTTCAGCACGTCCGTCATAAACCGGCGTCTCTTTACCATGCGCGCCCACACCTCCGGGAAACGCGCTTGGATCTCGGCGCGAAGGGTTTCGTCGGCGATGGCCACGCCGTCCTCGCAGTTCGCGCCTGCGTATCCGTCGATGCCCGGGATAAAATCCATCTGCAAGCACATGCCGCTGCGAATATCGACCGGCGAGCCGGTTTCAAACGGCGAGGATAGCCATTCCTCGTTGGCAATATAATGGCCCGTATTCAACTGCCAATGGTATTGCGCCTTGGGCAGCACAGCCTCGATCCGGTCATACACATCGCCGCAATTCGTGCCGATACGCATGCTTTCATACCAGGTCACCACGGCTGCGTAGTATGGTTTTGCCAGTACGTCCAGATAATCGCGCCGATCCTCGGGCAGGTCCGCCTCGCTGTAGGCCAAATAACCGGTCCGACAGGATAAGCCGCCCCGAAGGCCCAGGCTGCAGTTAAAGCGCCCGCCCAATTCCAGTTTGCGATTGCTGGGATAGACCATGCCCGCGTCATTGCCTTCGCCCGCTACGGTAAGCGGATGGGAGTTTTCCGTCATCGCGCCGATCCTCATCATGCGGGAGGCCTCCAACTCGCTCAAACCTGTCTTCAGCCCGTCCAGCATGTCGATCAGTCCGATGGAGGCCCACGCAGCGCCGTACTCAAAATAGGCGATGTCGTCGGCAGTGTTCAGCACGCGCAGACCGTAATCTGGGTGAATAAAGAAATCCGTGACGTTCAGAAGATTTTCCGCGCCGACCGTCTTCTCAGCCGCCCGAACGATGAAGGAAGGCACATCGAACGCGTCGCGCCCCGCCCAGCGCGGCGCCATCAGTTTCCAGCCAACAACGCCCGTACGGCATCCCTTTTTCAGTCCACAGCTTTCAAGGATGTCAGAAAGGGGGCGCAGCATGTCGATGGGCTGGCTGGGCAGCGAAAACCCCTGATACAGTTCCGCCCGCGCGGGGATACGGGTTGTCGCAGCCAGGGGAAGGCATTCGGTGCCAAGGATATAACAGGCTTCGCCCGCCGCGGAAAGCACCAACAATCCTTCCTCAAATCGAAGGTCAAAACCGGAAAGGTACTCAAAGTTCGCGTAGTGTTCGCGGTCTCCATACACAAGCAGACAATCCAGCTTCTCTTTGCGCATCATGTCCAATGTCTTTTCGAATCTGCCGCGATAGACGGCGTCCGACAGTTCCGGCAGCGACCCCGGCAGACCAAATTCGGGAAGGGATACACTTTTCAACGTAATGTCCTGCGCACTTCTCATTCCCATAACCTCCTATGTTCTGTTGCTATCGTTCACCGGCACCATTCCGTCGTCATCAATCAGCCAATCCATTTCCGGCAGGATCACAACTTGGCGACCGGGCCGCCCCGCGTCCGAATCCGCCGGAAAGCCGGGGATATTGCCAGCCCGTCGAACCGCATAACCCTGCGCCTCGAACTGCGCCGCCGGATACCGGGAGGTCTTTCACCCCCGATCCATCCGGGATGCACATGCCGTGCTCCTGCACATGTTTTTCAAAAAAGGATGGCATCACACGGCATCATTCTGTCCCCGGCGCCACATTGTCCACCAAACCCTGGATCGGAACAACCGCATAGTCGCCCCGTCGTCTCACCGCGTGCGTGCTGAGGATGTCGCTGGCCAGCCCATAGAACACCCCCAACGGACGACCGGGATCTCCCGACCGGACGATTACATTATTATAGCATCCCCTTTCCGCTTCTGTAAATGTGCTATCCGCACAAACCATATCGGACATATTTGTTCGGACCAGCCATCGATCAAGAATTGCATGTCCCGGCAATATCTGCTATACTTTATCCGTCCCGATTCAGCGGATGCGGCGCGCTGAATCGATCGGTCCATCGGAGCAGAATGCCTCCGGATTTGTTTTCATCGGAAATGGAAGGAGAGATAGCATGAAGAAGCAAAAAATCCTGTTCGTCGGCGAGAGTTGGCATGTACACACCACAGAAGCCAAGGGGTATGACACCTTTACCTTCGATTACTACGAGGAAGCAACAGAGTACATTCGCGCGGCACTGGTGGCAAATGATTATGAATTTGTCCATATCCCTTCCCACTTGGTGGAGAGAGATTTCCCTCAGAGCGTGGAAGCGCTTGCCCAGTACGACATCGTCATGTTCAGCGACGTCGGCGCCAATACCATGAACCTGCCGATGAATGTGTTCATTCGCCTGAATCCGACGCCGAACAAACTGAAGCTGTTGAGGGAATACGTCCGCGAGGGCGGCGCCTTTGCGATGATCGGCGGTTATCTATCCTTCATGGGTCTTCAGGGGCGCGGCGCCTACAAACGTACGCCGGTTGAGGAGATCTTGCCTGTAACCCTGCTGGAAGGCGATGACCGCATGGAGGAGAGCGACGGCATCGCGCCCTCCGTGGCCGATCGCGCACATCCTGTCCTCGAAGGCGTACCGGACACGTGGCCAAAGCTGCTGGGCTATAATCTTCTGCTCCCCAAAGAGGGCAGTGAAGTGGTGGCGACAGTCAACGGCGATCCATTGATCGTCTTGGGCACATACGGGAAAGGCCGTACCTGCGCCTTTGCGACAGACTGCGCGCCGCATTGGGCGCCGGTGGATTTTTGCACATGGCCGGGCTACACCCGGCTTTGGGGCAATCTGGCGAACTGGCTCATCGGTACGTAAAACCGCAAGCCCCGAACGCCGTTTTGCGTTCGGGGCGTTTTTGTCCCGGGGGATAAAAATCGCGGGTGAAACCGGTGGAGGAAGAATTTTGATTGTATTATAGCAGCTGAAACAGTGTAAGTTCATTCACCCTACGGAATGATTAGCATCATAATCTCCAGAAACTTCTCGCGTCTTGTTTTATGCTTCCGGTTGCTGTATTCGAAATCGCTGAAGATTTATTCTGTTCACCATCTGACTGTTGGTGAAATGATGATAGCACATCCTGACCGATGATTAAACAAGTGATTCCCTAGATGCATGTTACGAAGAAGGCTATTGAAGTAATTTGTCGTACACGCAAGGACGGAAAAATAGAATACATGTTCAAATCATTGGAGCCGTAACGGATTACGTATTCTATTCTAGAACTGTAGCTTCTATCAATGTGGTTGTCTAAATGCACAAAAAGAACCCGTCCGGGAAACCGTACAGGTTCTTTTTCTATTCATGGGCGGAAATCCTTTGCGGAGCGAGCATTTGGATCACCAGGAACTTCCAGCTGACTGTAAACCGTGTGGTCATCCCTCGCAGCAGTAAGCCGCACAGGTCCCTCCCTTTTCATCGGATTGTTCCAGTGCGTTCAAGGGCAGGTGTACACAGCATTCAAGGGCGTTGCGTACTGCTGGGTGTGTTCCCTTGATAAGAAATAGTCCTTCAATCCTAACTGACTCTCGTGCGTTTCGCTTATACCACACAATCCGCTACACTGCTGTTCGCTGACGACAGTGTCCAAAGCCAGCAGCTATTTCACCGCTATCAGTCCAAGAAGATTCTCAATCCTCAGGGGCGCTATGCCCATGATCTCACTTTACTCGATTACCTCCACCACGAGAATCGAATGCTCGTCCACATTCACATGCACCGTCAGTTCATCGCCAAATCCCTGCGTAATACCCTCGCAGTCGCCCTCTACATAAGCCGATCGCCAGCAACAGGTAGAATGCCAACAGAATGCCCACCACTCACCTTTTCATGGTTTGTGTCTCCTGTGATTTACAGTATTTCGAAGATTTCCACCAGGGAACCGTTCGGACCTGAAACCAGCGCGGTACGTATAACGCCGTAGGGCGCCAGTTCCATCTCCAATGTCTCCGAGCTGGCAGCAAAACCCTGTTCGGCAGCGGATTCCAATATGGCGTCCACATTCTCCACCATAAAACAGGTGGCGAAAATACCCGCATTTCCGGGCACTGAAGCGCCCTCTTCTGTCATTGAAACACCTTCCTCGGAATAATCGAGAATCTCAATAATAGGGGTAGCCCCACCACCCATGTACATTCCGATACGTGTGACGATATCGGTGCCAACGGTTCCTACAATGGGATCGACCAGTCCCTTTTCCATCTCCATGTCAAAAACCTTGCTCATGCCCAGCACGTCCACATAGAATCGATCAGCAGTATCCATATTGTCTACTACCAGTACCACATCTGGGAAATTACGGAACATCCCCTCGAATTCGGGGGTGTTTGCAGTTTTGTTAATCAACGCCAGGGGCATATCGTTTGGACCGTACATCACCGCTTCGAACACCTCCGTGCCCGACCATGTGGTTACATACTGATAGGGAGGGCAGGGAAATTCGTATCCTTGTGCGCTCAAATCCGCGTATACTTTCTGGATATCGGCACAGCGAAAAGCAATGTCGTAATAGCCATAGTCCCAGGTTCTGTAGCCTTGGCGACTAGTTTTTTGCGGTCGCTCGGAAAACTCGATCAGTTGAAGCAGCGTAGTCTGTACTTCGTTTTTCAGCATCACATAACGCGCGTCGCAATCGAGGCCGTATAGTGTGTGGACGACTGATGCCTCCAGAGTACCTTCGCCCACTTTCGTCAGTTCCATCACTTCGGTAAAGAACATCTCGCTCTCCGCTAGGTCAAATACGCTTGCGCATATCCGGCTAATCCCCTCGTTCGCGGGTACGGATGTCTGTTCTGCCAGCACGATGCCTGTCTTCATCAGTAGGAAAACGATCAACAACAACGAACAAACCTTTTTCATACTCTATCTCTCCTTTTATTATAATGGCACCCAGTACTGAGTATTGTGTTTGCTGGACGGATTGAATAAAACGCGCTATAATATACACAGAGGAGGTGACGACCTCATGCGCATTTCAATAAGCACTCTTTCCAAGTCCTTCCAACTGAGCGACGAGGCTCTGCGTTTCTACGAACGCAAGGGACTTTTACAGCCGACTCGGATTAACGACCGGGGCTACCGGGTCTTTGATCGGGTAGACATTCAACGGATGGGCAATATAAAACGTCTGAAAAACCAAGGCTTTCAACTAGACGAAATTCGCCAAATCTACGAAGGCATCTCCACTGAGGACATGCTCGCGCTCGTTACACAAAAACTTGCGGAGCTCGAACGAGAAATAGAATACAAGCAACTCATTGCAAACCGTATGTCCGAATGCACCCGTTTAGTGCGTCTGGTGCAATCGCTAGGTGAGACCCCACGCCTCGTCCGTATCGAATCGTATTATATGCGACTGTATCCGTCTATTGAGGACTTGTGGGAGCAGGTTGAAAGCAGCGAAACACTCAAAGCCCTCTTTTGCCATCTGCCGCTTAGTTCATTCACCACGCTGATTCCCGTCGGAGCACTCAAAGCGCCTGACAAGCCCCAAGGCATTCAAAAGGGTGTGCTCATCAGAGAGAAAGCCGCTCACCTGTTGGAACTGGATGTATCGGATGGCTTTACGCATCTGCGTTCAGGCCCAGCCGTTTCTTGTGTGGTACATTTGGAAAATGGTCAATTTGAATTGGACGACGTGGCCGGGATACTGCTTCCATTTCTAGAGGAACACCGTCTTGCCCCACGTTCCGATCTGTTCACGCATCAGATTATGAACTTCACCGATGAGACAGGCGCTCACCGGCATTACACGGAGCTTGTGGTGCCGGTGAGCCCGGAAGAAGGATAGGTCTTATTTAGCGAAGGCTGCCGCCATGGCGTTGATAATCAGCTGGCTGTCGGTGGTCGCACCAGTGACAACATCCACGGAGGCGGTTTGTCCGCCGATGATTTCGCCGATATAGGCGGACAACTGATCGTCGGTCATCAACATACTATCCCGGCCGGAGGTGACTTCTATGGCTGTCAGTTTACCGTCCGAGACGGTGAAGGTCACTTCTACCTGCTCGTGCATACCCTGCACGTTAGCCGCATATCGACCGTCGGATGCGCCGTCCCAAGGATTGCCAGCTGTTCCCTCTTCGGCAGTGACCACTTCGCTCTTACCACCCATGACGGTCTGCGCTGCCGTGCGACCCGAGAGCATGGCTTCAGACAGGAAGCATCCGTTCTGGTAGAGGTTTGAAATATAGCTACCCAGTTCGCCCGCCTCGTAGAGATTAGGAATGGGATTGTCGTCCCAGTCAAGCACGCGGCAGGCGGTATCGCGTTTTGCACCGCCAGTAGTAGCAACGAGCGTCGGTGTCAGGGCGACGGCATAATAGGGGCCTTTTTCTATCTTAGCCATCGTAGCGGGGTCACGTCCGTAGTCACTGTCGACGCCGGCATCCACCATGCCGTTGTAGCGAGCGACTGTTCCCACAAGTGTCTCGGGTGCATAGCCGATTTGTTCGGCCAATTCCTCTAGCGTATCGGCTTTCACAATCCAGCCCTTTTCGATCTCCGCGCTGTTGTCAGTGGACCATTTGTAACCTTCGGTGGTGATAGGCCAGCTTAGCCACATAGTAGCCACAGTGCCAGCAACACGCAGGCTCTCGTCGAAGATCAGGTAGACGGGCAGTTGCCTATAATGAGGTAAATCGACGTATTTTCCATTCTCCATATACTTCATGTGCTGGCGGTGATAGGTACCGCCCTCGTTGTAGAAGCGGTTACCAATGGCGTTGATTTCTATCCATGAACCGCCGGGCATTGAGAAATTACGCATGAAGGTTGACTCATAAGCGTCCGTCTTAATACCAAGCCAATAGCCACCGGATTGTGTGGCATTGTCCATATGCCACATTTGCGCGCCCGCCTCCATAAGCATCTTCACTCCGTCGCCTGTGTTGCCAGGCGTACCGGCGGTATAGACCATATCAAGACCATTGAAATCACGTTGCATCTGCAGATTGTTTTCAAAACCGCCGCAGGCCAGCAGCACACCTTTCTCCGCCTTGATGGACACTTCGCTGCCGTCTAAGGAGCAGGCGATAACGCCAGTCACTTTTCCACTAGCAGCTTCCTGCACCAAAGAGACAGCAGGCGTACCATAGAGTACTTCAATACCACGCGCTTCAGCAGCCTTGGCAAAACAACGCCAGACGCCACCGTTTTCAAACGAACCGACGCCCTTTTTACGCAGATGTGCTGAAGCACCGTTAAAGTTGGATCCTTCAAAGGAGTCAAACTCCAACACCATGGAACCCCAACGTAGTTCGCCACCGCCCACATAGCCGGTCTCGTAATCTACGCCCGCCGCGATGCTGTTTACCCATGGTAACTGCGTGGCAAAACCTCGGCACATCCAATCGAGGTATTCTTCTGGGATAGGATTAGGTTGGTTACAGGAACGGATATACGTTTTAAACGTCTCTACGTCCGCTCCATCCGGCACGATGAAGGTCTGGCCGGAGGCAATAGAATTGCCACCTGCAAGTTCCTTGGGCATTTTTTCAAGCACCAGAATACGTGCTTGCGGGTCGATATCGTGTGCCTCGACTGCGGCGGCCGCGCCTGCTAAGCCGAAGCCAACGATTAAAAAGTCCACTTCGCGATCCCAGACCTCCACCTGCGTCGCATCGCGCACCCAGCTGGATGCACTTGTTGGAACGGTCAATATTAGCGCCAACATCAGACAAATGATCAACGACCAAACCTTTTTCATAAAATATACCTCCTCAATATTTGTTACCGTGTTAAATGTAGCACCTAAAGTATGTTTAAAGTCAATTGATTTTCAAAATTTTACAATTCTTCATAATCCGCTATTGTTGCAAAACCAAGGCAGCTTTTCCAAAACATGTTCGTGAAACGGAGAATAATAAGTCTGAAAAACAATGCGAATAATTCTTGACAAACCTTGTCAACAATTCCAATGCTTTGTACTTGCTTCGTTCCAATTGATTCCTTTGAGCCGTGTTTGCTCCTTTAAGTGCAACTTATTATACTTTATCATCATGTTTTCCGGTTATATGTTAACCATTGGAAATGCTGTTAACTGTTCGGATTTGTATTGCTCTGGTATACCCAAAAAAGAACCCTTACGGGAAACTGTACGGTTTTTTCTGTACATAGGCGGAAAGTCCTTGCAGAGCAAGCATTTTTGTGCTGGGAACTTCCAGATAGCTGCAAACCGTGTAACCATCCCTCGCGATGGAAAGCAGCGTGTGTTCCTTTCAGTAAGGAACGGTCCTGTAATTCTATCGGGTTCTTATGCTTCTCGCTTCGAAAGTGTACAACAAGCTGAGGAATAATTTCCATAAGTTCCTTGCTAGAACTATACCTGATCTGTCGACACAATCATTTGGCCAAGAATTATCAAGTTGGCGAAACATCCAAAAAGAATCTCGGGATTACTACCTAGATTATCTACCTTCCATTGGTTGGCATGTTCCAAAATCGAGAAACACCTTTGATTAAATTTGCATTTAACCCTTTTATTTCCCCGCTCGCGATTGACGATTCCCTTCTTTATGCGTATAATTATAAGACCCTACGTGCAAAAACCGTGCCCTGAGGACGCGAAACGACAGACAGGAGGAGCATGCGATTATGTCCAACATATCTTACAACCCCTACGAGAGCGCGCAAGCCCAATTCGACCGGGTAGCGGAACAGCTGAACCTGAACCAGGGCGTCAGGGAACTGCTGCGCCAGCCCATGAAAGAGTTCCATTTCACCATCCCCG
The DNA here is from genome assembly GCA_012520375.1 of Clostridiales bacterium. Lineage (GTDB taxonomy): Bacteria > Bacillota > Clostridia > Christensenellales > Aristaeellaceae > Excrementavichristensenella. Next base: position 85,841 of record JAAYOH010000037.1, on the reverse strand, counting down.
TCAAGATGGACGACGGGACCACCAAGGTTTTCAAAGCGTTCCGCGTCCGGCACAACGACGCGCGGGGCCCGGCCAAGGGCGGCATCCGCTTCCACCCCCATGAGACGGCGGATACCGTACGCGCCCTGTCCATGTGGATGACGTGGAAATGCGCCGTAGTGGACATCCCGCTGGGCGGCGCCAAGGGCGGCGTGATCTGCGATCCCCACAACCTGTCGCTGGCCGAGCAGGAACGCCTGTGCCGCGGCTATGTGCGCCAGTTGTACGGCCAGCTCGGCCCGTTCAGCGACGTGCCCGCACCGGACGTGATGACCAACGGCCAGCACATGCTGTGGATGCTGGATGAATATGAAACCGTCTCCGGGGCGCGCTATCCGGGCATGATCACCGGCAAGCCGGTGGGCATGGGCGGCTCCCTCGGGCGCACGGAAGCCACCGGCTACGGCGTGGTCTATGTGCTGAGCGAACTGCTGAAAAACGAGGGCATCGACATCAAGGCCACCACCGCCAGCCTGCAGGGTTTTGGCAACGTGGGCGAATACGCCGCACGCATGTACACCGAACTGGGCGGCAAAATCCTGTGCGTGTCCTGCTGGAACCAGAAGGACAAGAAGTCCTACACATTCAAAAAAGAGGACGGCGTGAACGTGCCGGAGCTGGCTTCGATCAAGGACTCTTTCGGCAGCATCGACGTGGAAAAGGCGCGTTCCCTGGGCTACGACATTCTGCCGGGCGACGCGTGGCTGTCCCAGGACGTGGACATCCTGATCCCGGCGGCGCTGGAGAACCAGATCACCCCCGCCGTGTTCCCCCAGATCTCAAAGTCCGTCCGGGTCCTGTGCGAGGCCGCGAACGGCCCCACCACCCCCGACTGCGATCCGCTGATCCAGGAGCGCGGCTTGCTGCTGCTGCCCGACTTCCTGTGCAACGCAGGGGGCGTGACCTGCAGCTACTTTGAGCAGGTGCAGTGCAACATGAACTACTTCTGGAGCCGGGAGGAAGTGCTGGACAAGCTGAAGTACACCATGACCAAGGCGTTCGCGGGGGTGTACGATCTGGCCAAGTCCCAAAATATGTACATGCGGGACGCTGCCTACACCATCGCCATCAACCGGGTGGCAAACACCGTCAAACTGCGCGGCTGGGCATAACATCCGGCACATTCGGAAACATACGGAACCGGGAGGGCGCCGCGGCGCCCTCCCGGTTTTGTCGATTTGCACGTGTGGCAGCAATGCCTGATCAAAGCCCTTCGGTCTTTTTCCCGTCCATGCGCTCTGCCCTGTCTTTCGGTGAAATGAATGTCCGGGCCCCTCCCTTACAAAATCCATTTGCGGTTGATGTTGTTCCGGCAGATTGTGAACAACGCCGCGGCAAAGACCAGCAACAGCCCGAAAGACAGCAGCGGAGAGAGGGTATTTGTTCCCATAATCGCGCCCTTCAGGATATCGTTCCCGTAAGTGAGCGGCAGGCAAAATGAAACGGGTCTCAGAAAGAGCGGCAAACTTGAGATTGGTATGAACAACCCGCAGAGAAACAGCATGGGGAAGCGGAAAAAGTTGGAAAATGTCTGCGCTTCAAATACCTGTTTGGCTGAGACCGCGATCAATAGGCCGGTTAATGCGGACGTTATGGCGATCATGAAAATTGCGAGCAACAGCAACCCCCAGTTTACCCCACCCAAATCGATAAAAAAGCTTGTGAAAACGACCGGGACCAACGCATTGAGAATGCCGAACAGGATGGTCCCGGCTATCTTCGCCAGCACCATCACGTTGAGGCTGATAGGGGCCAGCAGCAATCGATCAAACGACCGCCCGCTTCGCTCAAAGGTAATGGTAACAGCGAGCATAGAGGTGGTGCCGAACAAAACGCTCATGGAAATCAGGCCGGGAAGCAATTCCAGGATGTTCCCGCCAGGAGAGCGAAAAAGCTGCATCAGCGTCCATGAAAGGGGGAAAATGATGCCCCAGCTGATGTTGGGCGGTTTTAGATAATAGTTTTTTACATCTTTTTTCAAGATATTCCAAAATGCGATCCAGCTTTTCATGGGCGGCCTCCTTTTTCCTTGTCTTTCTTCAGCACGGAAGATTCGATGCCCGTCAGCTTGACAAAGACATCCTCCAAAGAAGGGTGCAGTTCCCGCGCTTCATACACTTCAACCCCTTTGCTGCGGAAAAACTCCATGACAGGAAATAGAGGAATGCGCCGGTTGGATGCCATCACAAGAGAATTGCCGGCTCGCGTTTTTACTTTGCTTCCCGCAAAATGATTTTGAAGTTCCATGGCAAGGCTTTCGATGTTTTTGTCCGTCACAAATTGGATGACGTGGCCGTGGGAAACGCTTTCCATCAGGTGGGGGACGGCGCCTGATGCAACGATCCGGCCTTCCGCGATAAAAGCGATCCTGTCGCATATGCGCTCGGCTTCCTCTATGTAGTGGGTCGTCAGGAAGATCGTCGTTTTCTTCTTTTTCAGTTCCAATATCATATCGCGAATTTGTCTGGAGCTTTCCACGTCGATCCCCGTCGTCGGTTCGTCCAAAAATAACACCTGCGGAGAATGGATCAGAGCCGCCGCGATCGTCAGCTTGCGGCGCATGCCTTTGGAGTAGGCTTTATACGGGCGTTTGCCCGCATCCTGTAGCCTGAACTGCTCCAAAAGCTGGCGGGCTCTCGGCTCTCTTTCCTCCTTGCGCATCCCGTACAGCGCGGCGCAAAAACAGAGGTTGTCAAACCCGTCCATTTCGTTGTAAAGATTGCTTTCATCCGGTACAATGCCCATGATGGCCTGTGCCTTCTTTGCGTCTCTCTTTACATCGATCCCATCGATCGCGATCTCTCCGGCAGTCGGTCGGGATAAACCGATCATCATATTGAGTGTAGATGTTTTCCCTGCTCCATTCGGTCCCAAAAAGCCGAATATTTCACCTTGCTCAATGGCAAAAGAGATGTTGTCCACAGCGGTAAAATTCCCATATGTCTTTTTCAGGTTTGAGACGCTGACCATCCCCATGTCCTTCATTCTCCTTTGCTGTGATCTGCGCCGTGGCAAAACGCCTTGACCTCGTCACTGCACTTGCCTTTTTTGGGGCAATCATGCTTCTCATGGGCAGGGCAATCATCGCGTTTTTGGGGTCGGCAAGTTTCCTCATCCATGTCCGCCAAGGCTTTGATCTCCTGTGCCAGTTGATGCAGTACGGGACGTTCTACGGTATAGTGCATGAAATAGCCGCGCTTTTCTCCAACGAGCAGGCCTGCCTCCCGCAACACTTTCAGGTGTTGGGATATCGCTGCTTCGGATAGGTTCAATTCCTGCGCCAGCGCCCGGACACAATAATTGTGTCGAAGAAGCAACCGCACAATTTTCATGCGTGTTTCGTCAGCCATGGCTTTCAGTATCTTTTTCTTATCCATGATCTTTCTCCTCCCATCATTGGATTCAGCGTTCCCTTGATGAAATTATAGGCGATTCATCTGATTAAGTCAATACCTAATCAAAAGCGTCAAGAAGAAAAACTATCCATACGACGTGTTCAACTTAAACCATTGCAGCGACTTCCATTGCGTAAAATCCTTCTGCCCTTCCGCGCTTACAAAATACGGCAGGATGTCCGCAGGATCTTGCGTATGCACTTTCAAAGGACACGCGCTTTGGATGGATCCCTCCAGGGGTCAAAAAACGAAGGAACCATTTTCCTTCCCTTTCGTCATACAAAAAGCGGCGGAGATGAACCATAGCCGCTAGAAAAGGAGCTGAAACAAAATGAAACAACACCTTTTCCTGAAACTTCTCTCTTTCCTGGTGACCATGGCGTTGATGCTTGGCGGCGCACCCGCATTCGCGCAGGATATTGGACCCGCCCTGCTTGAAGGATACGTGCTGGGCGCCGAAGAGGGAACGATCCTGCTGGATACACAGGAGTACGGCGAGATCCGGGTCCATGTGGACGACGCCAGCGTTTTTGAAGGGATCGACGTGTTGCCGGAGACCAACGCGTATGTATATGTCACCTATGACGGCAACGTGAGCGCTTCCCTGCCCGGCCAGGTCTATGGCCAGAAGATCACGGCATATGTGATCGCCGGCGAGATAAAAGAGGTTGCAGAAAAATCCTTGATGATCCTGCAAGATGATACCGCGGACGAAGTGATCGTTCATCTGCCGGAAAATGTGGAACCGATGGTCCCCGGAGCGCGCATTCGCGTATATACCGACGGGACGATGGCCCTGTCCCTTCCGCCTCAGGTGGTGGCGCGCAGCGTATGCGGTTCAGACATGGCCGGCTGAGTTGCGGCAACGGGCAAAGGATTCTTCTTTGACGATGGCTCTGGGCTGAACCTCCGGCGCCTTCATGATACGGATGACCGGAGATCAGCCTGCCCCGCCGGGGGTGTGCTCCCTGCATGCCTCTGCCCGGCAGTCTACCGGGCACTTTAACACCTTTGTTCGTCCTTCGGATGCCAATTTCTATCCGATTCGGTGCAGGTCCGCATCCGGGCCCAAGCTACTCCTCCATAAGACCAAGCCACTCCTCCATAAGAAAGGGGGCGCACCATGAGCGATATGCCCGATCCCACCCATGTGCTGATACCCTTTCCCGATCTCGAGGCGCTGAAAACGGAAGTTGAAAAACTCCGCACGGAACTGTCCATGCTGTACCTGGAACGGGACGACCTCCTGTATCAGGAATGCAAAAACATTGAGATGGCCTATATGCTGTCTGTCGGCGGCCTGGAGTACAAAGTATTTGAACTGGATTGTCAGATCAGGCGGCAAAAACGCAAGGTGGAGTTGATCCAGGCCAAGAAAAACCGGCAGGAAAAAATCATTGTATCCCAGATCGACCGTGCGTTGGATGCGGAGTTCGCCCAGTATCAGGCCATGCTGAACGAGCAGGTGGAAAAGATGAACGACGCCCTCGCGCGCAGCCATGGAACGCCCTTGACCGAGTCGGAGAGCCAGGAATTGAAAAAGCTGTACCGGGCCATCGTAAAAGCCCTCCATCCGGATCTGCATCCCGATCTGTCCGATGCACAGGCGCAGTTGTTTTTCAACGCGGTGTCGGCCTACGAGCAGGGCGACCTCGACAGCTTGCGCGTGATCGAGGTCATGGTGGCCGTCCCGGCGATACCGGCAGGCAAAACAGACGGATCGGCAGCGCTGGCAAAAGAAAAAGAGCGGCTCTTAAAACTGCTGCAGGCCGTAAAAGGCGGGATATCCGAGATCAAATCAAAATTTCCCTACACCATGAAGGCGTTTGTCCAGAGCCCGGAAGAAATCGACGCCCGCAAAGCGGAGCTGCAAGGACAAATAGCCAAGTTGACGGAAGTGCTGACCGCATACAACGACAAGATCGCAGACATGCTGAGGTGAGGGAATATGGATGAATTGATCAAAAACGACAGCGGCAGCCTGGTGGGCCTTTTTCACGGGAAGGGCGGCGGATCGGAGATCCCGAAACCGTTTGAGAGGGATATTTTCCTTTTCAGCACATACGTCGCCGGGACCAGCCACATCGAAGGGATCGAAGACCTGGAACCGCACCTTGCCATCGGCGACAAATTGGATTTCTATCGCGAGCCGGACAATCCCTATGACCGAAAAGCCATCGTCATCAAAAACGCCGACGGCGTAAAAATCGGCTACGTGCCGCGGGCCGACAATGCCATTTTCTCCCGCCTCATGGACGCGGGAAAGCTGCTTTTCGGTCGGATAGCGACCAAGAAGGCGTCGGGCAAATGGATAAAAATCGGCATCAAAATATTTCTGCATGAGTAAGTTCAACATCCTATGCCCTCCGCCTCCGTGACCTTGTCACTGTGTATCGTGCCGACCCCCTGTATAATGGGGATGTCGAAGGGGAGCGAACCGGAACCACGACATGACCAAGGAAAGGACTGCCCGGCCCGCGGCAACTGCCGCGAAAACGGGACGCTTCCCGAGAAAAGAGAAAAGGAGTGTGCAATGATGAAAAAGACGATCTTGTTGTTGGCCCTGTCCCTGGTCCTTGTCCTGAGTCAGGGCGCCCTGGCGGAGGCCGGCTTCACCGCCTTTACCGCCCCCGATCTGGAGGGGAACGAGGTGGACCAGAGCATTTTCGCCGACTACGACCTGACCATGATCAACATCTGGGCCACCTTCTGCGGGCCCTGCCTGAACGAAATGCCCGACCTGGGAGAATTGGCTGCGGCGTACGCGGAGAAGGGCGTGGCCATCGTGGGCATCGTCGCCGACGTGCCCCCGAAAGCTGACGGAAGTTTCGATCCCGCCATGGTAGCTATGGTCCAGGAGCTGGTCGAGCTCACCGGCGCCGACTATCTCCACCTTTTGCCCAGCGCAGACCTGATCGCCGCCAAACTGGGCCAGGTCAGCGCCGTCCCGGAGACCCTCTTCGTAGACAGCCAGGGCCGGCAGGTGGGCGACTCCTATATCGGTTCCCGGAGCGGTGAAGCCTGGGCTGCCATCATCGACGAACTGTTGGAACAGGTAAAAGAGTAAACAGATATGGGGAGGCTTTGCACATGAGCGGCAACCGTTTCCATAAGGTGCGAGCCCTCCTATCCGCCCTGATCCTTGCGGCGGCTGTGGGGCTCATCCTGTATGGCATCTATATCGGAGAGGCGGGGGAGGTCTTCCGGAAGGCCGTCACCATCTGCCTGGAGTGCATAGGGGTGGGCTGATGAAAGAGTGGAAAAGACATCTGATCCAGGCGATCTCTGCGCTGCTGCATAATCCCCACATCCCCAATTTTTTCGGCGGCCGGATCCATCAGGGCGCGACAAAGCACCTGTGCGTGCCGGGGCTGAACTGTTATTCCTGCCCCGGCGCAGCGGGAGCCTGCCCCATCGGCTCCCTGCAGGCGGTCATCGGCGGCCGGACGAAGAACGTATCATACTATGTGTCGGGGACGATCCTGCTCCTGGGGGTGCTGTTCGGGCGGCTCATCTGCGGCTTCCTGTGTCCCTTTGGCTTGTTGCAGGACCTGCTGCACAAGATCCGCTCCCCCAAACCCAGGCTGCCCCGCAGGCTGGACCAGGGCCTTCGCTGGGGAAAATACCTGGCCCTGGCGGCCGTGTTGATCCTCCCCGCCCTTGTCACCGATGCATTTGGGCTGGGCGCGCCGTATTTCTGCAAATACCTGTGCCCTGCGGGCACCCTGCTGGGGGGGATCCCCCTGATCCTGGGCAACGAAGGGCTGCGGGCTGCCATAGGCTTCCTGTTCTCCTGGAAAATGGGCATCCTCCTGCTGGTGCTGGCGGGTTCCGTCCTGCTCTACCGCCCCTTCTGCAAATACCTGTGCCCCCTGGGCGCCGTCTACGGCCTGCTCAACCGCTTCAGCGTGTACCAGATGAAGGTGGACGAAAAGGCCTGCGTCCATTGCGGCGCCTGTGAGCGCGCCTGCAAGATGGGGGTCCAGGTTACAAAGAACATCAACTCCGCCGAATGCATCCGCTGCGGCCTGTGCAAAAGCATATGCCCCACAAAGGCCATCAAGTCCGGCTGCATCTTCGGGAGATCCTGACCATTTCCCCGCCGCCCTCCCCGGTCTCTCCCGGTATCCAATATCGTCCAAGATCCATCCATCCGTCCCTTGACATACGGCCGCCCCTGCACTATACTCAAGCTGTGCAGGGGCGCAGGTTTCCCCTGTCCTACGAAACAACGGAAAGAAGGGATCCGTATGCAGGTCACAGTCCTGCTGGAAAACACCGCGAGCCGGCCCGACATGATGACGGAGCACGGCCTGAGCCTGTACATCGAAACAGGAGCGCAGAAACTGCTGTTTGATATGGGCCAGACCGACCTGTTCGCCCGGAACGCCCTGGCCCTGGGAATCGACCTTGAGGCCGTGGACATGGCCTTCCTCTCCCATGGGCACTACGACCATGGCGGCGGCCTGGCCCGCTTCCTGGAATTGAACGATACGGCCCCGATCTACGCCAGCGCCCACGCTTTCGAGCCCCATTACGCCGGTGACGACCGGTATATCGGCCTGGACCCGGTCCTTGCCCTGAACCCCCGCTTCACTTTCGTGGAAGATCGTCTTACCATTGACGAAACGCTTTCCCTTCACAGCTGCAACGACCTCCCCCGCCCCTATCCCTCGGACAGCGGCGGGCTCACCATGCTGGTGGAGGGTAAAATGGCGCAGGACGATTTCCGCCACGAGCAGTACCTGTTGATCCGGGAGTGCGGGCGGCGGATCCTCATCAGCGGATGCTCCCACAAGGGCATCCTGAACATCATGGACTGGTTCCGGCCGGACGTCCTGATCGGCGGCTTCCACTTTATGAACATCGATCCCGATGAGGAAGGCCGGGAGATCCTCTCCCAAAGGGCCGACGCACTGCTGTCATACCCCGCGGTCTATTACACCTGCCACTGCACCGGCGTGCCCCAGTATGAGTATCTGAAGACCCTGATGGGCGACCGGCTGCACTATCTCTCCTGTGGGCAGGCGCTCACGCTCCCCCTTTAACGACCGCCGGAAGCGCATCCATGCAAGGGCGGCATCGAAAGGGCTGTGAGTGATAACAATATGAGAATTGAATCAAGGGGGGAAGTGCATGGCGTTTGATTTCAAGCGGGAATACAAAGAATACTATATGCCAAAGAGCAAGCCGCAAATCGTGGATGTTCCCAAGGCAAATTACATTGCGGTTCGCGGAAAAGGCGATCCGAACGAAGAGGGCGGAGCGTATCGGCAAGCCATCGGTATATTATACGCAGTCGCATACACGCTGAAAATGAGTTACAAAACCGATCATAAGATCGAAGGTTTTTTTGAATACGTCGTCCCGCCGCTCGAGGGGTTCTGGTGGCAAGAAAATGTCGTTGGCGTGGATCATTCTGACAAGTCCACGTTTCAATGGATCTCCGTGATCAGGCTCCCTGATTTCGTAACGGAGGATGATTTCAAGTGGGCAGTGGAAACGGCAACCAGGAAGAAGAAAATCGACTGTTCATCGGCGGAGTATCTGACGATCGATGAGGGCTTGTGTGTCCAAATGATGCATATCGGTCCATATGATAACGAGCCGGCCTCCGTTGCCATCATGGATGCATTTTTGGAAGAAAACGGATACGCGAAGGACATAAACGAAAACAGGCTGCACCATGAGATTTATTTGTCTGATCCGAGAAAAGTTGCCGCCGGGAAACAGAAAACCGTTATCAGGTATCCGATCAAAAAGCTTTGACCCCGGCTTCTTCCCCGGGCCTGTCTCCCCCTGCGTCATCACTCAGTGCGCAAACAGCGTGATCCCGCACCCTTTCGGCCACAGCTGCACGTCCTGATCCGCTTTCTGTCCCCTCAGAAAACGGCGGACCCGGCTGTGCGTGTACAGGTAGGCCTCCCAAAGGCTGACCCGGCGGTCCTGGTCCAAGTCGGCCCGGTGCCGGGTGCCCTTATCCCCGATCAAGTCCCACCCCCCCGCCTCGCACAGGCTGCGGGCAAAGGCAGTGGAACTGCTGCCCTCTGCGGCATCGGAAACCGGGAGGAGCCGGTAGCTGTCCTGCAGGGCGCTGGTGGAGGTGAGGATGCAGTACTTGCTGGAAATCAGCCGCCCGGCGCTGCCCGAAGCGAAGGCCTGCACAAAGCGCCCGCCAAAGCCTCGCCGTGCCCGGGTGGACAGGAACGAGCCGCTCTGGCAGCAGTCCAACAGCACCACCACCCGGCCCGGGATCTTTCGCAGCTCCTTTTCCAGCTGGGCCGCGGTGATCTTTTCCCCGTCGGCAAACTTCACCCAGGCGTTCCGGTCGCTCACGCCGCCGTGGCTGTTCAGGTACAGGATGGACACGTCCCCGGCATCCGCCCGCCTGAAGGCCTCCCGGATGGCGGCGATGGCCCGGGAACGGGTAACGTCCAGTTCCATCTTCACCTCGGCTTTCAGGCCGTCGTAGTCCTGCCGGGAAAAAAGGTCGAAGACCCCCTGGGTGGTGTTGACGGCGCCCAGCCGGAACTGGCCGTCCTCAAAGCGCTGGATGCCCAGGATCAGCGCCCGGTACCGGCTCTTGGGAGCCAGCACCGTGATCTGCACCGCTTGGGTAAAGCCCCCGTCCAACGTGCGCAGGGTAACGGTGCATTCCCCCTGCCCCACGGCCACCAGCAGGTCCCCCTGCTCCACTTGGACCACTGCCTCGTCGCTGCTTTCAAGCTGTACCCGCCGGTCGGAGGCGTTCTCGGGGACCGGTTTCCAGGGGATGGTCAGGGTATCCCCCGGATACAGGCTGTATGCCTCCTTTTCCACCTGGATGCCGGCGACGGGCACGGGCTCCACCGTGAGGGAAGAGACCCCCTGTACCCCGTTCAGCCCGCTCATGATGATCCGGGCCGTGCCCGAAGAGAGGGCGGTCACCTTTCCCTCCTGGTCCACGGCGGCCACCCGGTCGTCGGTACTCAGCCACACCACATCTCCGAAGGCTCCCTCGGGTTTCAGGACAAAAGACAGTTTTGCGCTCTCCCCCTCCGTCAGGATCAGATCTGCCCTGTCGGGGACGATCTCCGCAGCCAGGGGCTGCCCCGCTTCGGGGGAGGAGATGATCAGCCGATAGCGCCCCGTGGTGCCGCCGCGGCCGCTGACCCGGAGGATGTAGGTCCGGCCTTTTTCCAGGCGGTGGACGATGCGAAAGTCCAGGCAGTAGGGGCTGTACAGGTTGTCAGACATGGCCAGCTTGTTCCCCGCTTGGTCCAGCAGATAGCCCACCGTATTGATGGCGGACTGGCTGCGGATGGTGTACAGGCCGCTCTCGGGGGCGGTGAAGCTGTACCAGTGGGTGTCGTAAGCCCGGGCGATCACCTTGTCGTAGCCCTTCAGATCCTTCAACACCAGGGGCCGATCGATGGAGCGGCCCAGGGCGCTGCGCATCATCTCCACCTCCACGTCCCCGCCCCGGGCCCTTACCCGCAGCCGGTAGGTGGCGTCCGCGATCAGGCGAACCTCCATGGAAAAGCCCTCCGCCGCGGCTACGGGCTCCGCTTCCCCCATAAGATACAGTTCGGCTTGGGCGCTCCCCTCTCCGAAGGAGCGGATCGTGTACAGGTTGTTGGCGGTGGGGGTAAAGGTGTAGACCCGCTCCACCCCGTCTCCGGGCACGGTAAAGCGGTCGTTCATGAAAACGTCCCCTGTACCGGCCAGGGCAGACAGGCACAGCAGGACCCAGAGGAGCCCTGCCGCCAGGAACAGCCGCTGCCAACCCTTCACATCATCCGCCCTTCCATCAAATCGTAAAAAACGGAGCCACCACCACGTGACAACTCCGTTTTTTTCTGTGCTTCAAAAGGCGCTTATTCGTCCTCGTCGTCTTCGTCGTATTCGTCGTCGTATTCTTCCTCGTCCTCGTCGGCATCCAATTCGTTTTGCACAAAATCGATCAGCCTGTCGAACAGCTCCTCATCCTCCACCGGGATAAACTCTTCCTCGTCATCCCCAACGGGCACCACGCGCATGATGTAGGCTTCCTCCTGCTCATCGCAGTCCTCTTCGTAGTGCTCGCACATGTCCTCCTCGCAGTCGCACATCTCTTTGTACTCTACGAGAATAGCATACTGCTCACCTTCATAGAAGAAATCCCTGATGATCTCCATGGTTACCTCGTTGCCGTCATCATCCACGAAAGTTACCAGATCCAGTTCTGCATCCATTGGAACGACGCCCCCTTTTGTGGAGTATGGTTTGCGAACTACCTCGCACACATATTATACCCAACAGGCTTCAAAAAAGCAACAGCAAATTAAGAATTACCCTGTACAATTGATTCCATGCTTTCCGGCATCCTTCAGGGGCTTGCGGCTCCCGTCGGGATACTCCACCAGGGTGTTGTCCAGCTGGGCCCGGAAACTCTCTCGAAAGGCCTTCAGGTAAGCGGCCCGCAACCGGGCCCGCTCCCGGGTCTCCTCCTCGTTTAGCTCCCGCTCTTTGGCCAGCCGGGCCAGCTCGTTGATGCGGGGAAGATATCGCTCCATCGTGTGCCTCCTGATAAACACCATGAAAGGTTGATGTATATGATCCGGGGAAGGTATTTGAGCAGCATGGACGACCTGGGCGCCGTCCTGGCCCTGCGCCGGCAGGTGTTCGACCTGGGCGCGGATGAAAGCGACCGGATGGCGGTGTACGCCCTGGCCATGGACCAGGCGGGAGAACCGGCGGGCGCGGGCAGGCTGTATATCGACGGGGACGACCATTTCCGCATGGATCTTGTGGGGGTCCTCCCGGAAAAGCGCCGGCAGGGATTGGGCGACCTGATCCTGCGCATGCTGCTGCAACGCGCCCTGGACCTGAACGCCCCCGCCATCGTCATCGACGCGCCTCGGGAATTGCATCCCTTCTTCGCCCGATACGGCTTCGCGGCGGAGGGAGCCTCCGCCATGCGGGCCACCCCGTCCTCCATCGACGCCTGCGGCGGCTGCGGCGGCAAGTGCTGCCCCCGTTAAAACCAGTCGATCTCCTCCGTCTGTTCCCCTTCGCCATCCGGGAACAGGGCGGCGCGTTTGCTGTCCCCCAGCTTTTCCACGCCCTTCAGGCGCTGCTGGATGACCTTCGACTTGCGAGCGGCGCTCTCGATGGATTCGCCGGCCTGGCGGATCCTCTTCTGGGTCCTGGTCAGGGCTTCCGCAAAGTTGCCGAACTCGCCCCGCACCGCCCCCAATAGCTCCCACACCTGCCGGCTGTGCCGCTCGATGGCCAGGGTATGGAAGCCCATCTGCAGGCTGTTCAGCAGGGCCGCCAGGGTACTGGGCCCTGTGAGCATCACCTGATACTCCCGCAATAGCCGCTGCACCATGTCGTCCTGCCGCAGCGCTTCGGCATACATCCCCTCGGTGCCCAGGAAGATCACCGCAAAATCCGTGGTCACCGGCGGATGGATGAAGTTGTCGCGGGCCCGTTGGGCCGCCTTCAACATCTCTTTCCGGAACTCCGCCTCCGCTTTTTCAATGCAGAGGGCGCTGCCCGTATCCTGGGCTTCCAGCAGTTTGTAATAGGCTTCGTGGGGGGAACCCGCATCGACGGGCAGATAGGATAGCTTCTCGTTTTCCCTGCCCGGGAGCTTCAGGGCATAGTCTACCTTCTTGCACCCTTTGCGCAGGACCACGTCCTTCCCATACTGCTCCGGGGTCAGCAACTGGCCAAGCAGGGAAGACAACTGGATCTCCCCCAACATGCCCCGGGATTTGACCCCGGTGAGCACCTTTTTCAGGTCCCCCATCCCGGCCGCCAGATTGTGCATCGCCCCCAGTTCTTTGTACACCAATTCCAGCCGCTCGCTGACCGTTTGGAAGCTCTCCCCCAACTGCTTGTCCAGGGAGCTGTTCAGGTGCTCGTCCATGCTGGAACGGATCCGTTCGATCTGGCTGCGGCTGTTCTCCTGGAGCCCCCGGATCTGCCCCTCCAGGGCCTGGCGCATGCTCTCCAGCCGCAGTTCGTTCTGCTGGAGCTTGCTGTCCAGGATACCGCCAAGCCGGTCCATACGCTCTTCATAGGCGCCCAACCGCTCTTCCACCGTGCTGCGCATGGCGCCCATGCGCTCTTCATCGGTGCGGGCCATTTCCTGCAGCCTCAGGGCAAAGGCGTCCATCTGGGTCTGCTGGGTGCGAACCATCTCTCCCATGACCCGGGCCACCGAATCCCCCACGCCCTTCAGGTTGCTGCTCAGGGCTTCCCGATCCCTGCCCGCTTCTTCGCCGTAGCGGTCCCGGGACTGTTGCAACTGGTTGGTCAGGGCCTGCTCCACATCGTTCAACCGGTTTTCCAGAGCCTTCTCCTGGATATTCGTACGCCGAAGCAGCAGCCAGATGGCGATGAGGGCCAGCAGGATCAGCAGCATCGCCAGCACCAGGAGGACCTGGGGATGGGATATCACGGTCATGAGGTCCATATGGTTCCCGCCTTTCCCTAATTTGCCCTGCCGGGCTTCGCGTTTTGTACGGTATAAGCCCCCGACGCGTCCCGGACAAGGGCCTGGTCCGGGCCCAGGATATCGATGTCCAGGCGCTGGATCAGGTTGCCGGAGGGCGCGGACAGGCAAATGGGCTCTCCCTCTGCAGCGAGTTTAAAGGAAGCGTGCAGTTCCCCCGTTTTTCCGGTCTTCCCCGACAGGAATACCGTAATGCCCTCGCCGGGCCCGATGGAACACGCAGGGAAGCGCCACTTCAGGGGCTTTTGGGGATCATCGGACAGGCCATAGCCCGTCAGATCCACCGTCTCTCTCCCGCCGTTTCGGATCTCCACCCAGTCGGGCCAATCCCCGTCCCCGTCCCGGATCGTGCTCCGGTTCACCGCCATGACCTTTTCGATCACCAGGGGGCTGTCCGCGATCACCTGTGTCAGCAGGGCGTGGTTTGAACGGGTATTGGCCATGCCGGGGGTAAAGATGCCCGTGGCCCGATAGCTTTCGCTGGCCCCTTCCAGGGCGTAGGCCGTGTCCGCAGCCAGAGCGGGCACGTTCATGCTCTGCATGATGTTGCCCTCCCCATCGTATAGCATCAGGGCGTCTCCTGCGGAACTCAGGCGGAAGGGCGCCTCGTAGGGATGCCCCGGCTCAGCCCGCAAAGTCCCGGTGGGGTAGACGATCAGGTAGGCGTCGGGCTCCAGCACTTGCTCCGGGAAGGCGAATTTGATCCTGCTGTCCGGGTTGTCCGTCAGGGTCCAGCCCGTGATGTCCACGGGCCTGTCTCCCGTATTGTGCAGTTCCACCCAGTCGCTGTACAGCCCGGGCTCCCCGGGCCAGGCGGTTTTGTTGGAGGACATGAGCTCGCTGATCACCACCTTGCTCACCGGCGCGATCTGCACCGCGGTGTTGGCAGCGCTGCTCTTTGTCAGTTTCCAGCCCCCGGGCAGCCAGTGGCACTGGGCCAGATACCCCAATGCCAGCATCAGGACGCAGCAGGGGATCAGCCACAGCGGGAACCGTCCAATGCGCCTTTTCATGGCTTATACGGTCTCGGACTGGTATGCCACCAGGGTAGCGTCCTCCACACCCTCCACCGCCAGCACCCGGTTGAGCAGGGCGTCCTGCTTGTCCACCCGCAGCTCGATGGTCATTTCCACCCCGTTGCGAGAGGCGGTCTTGCTCTTCATTTTCTGGTCCTTTACACCCCTCAGGGCCTGAAGCGCCGCGGCATCCGCCCCGGGCCTGCAGCGGATCACCAGCAGGAAACAATCCGCCCCCTTTGCGGTGATTTTGCCCAGCAGGAAGATCAACAGGGCGATGCCCACCACCACGATGCCCGCCAGCAGGAACTGCCCCGCCCCCAGCAGGATGCCCATGGTCAGGGCCCAGAACATGTAGGCGGTATCCAGGGGGTTCTTCACTGCCGTGCGAAATCGCACGATGGACAGGGCGCCTACCATGCCCATGGACAGTTGTATGGACTCCCGGATGCACATGACCACCGGGGTGGTGATCAAGGTCATCAGCACCAGGGTCAGGCCGAAGTTGTTGGAGAACAGGACCCCCTTAAAGGTGGCCCGGTACACGAAAAAAATGAACAACCCGATGGCAAAGGCCAGCACCATGCTGATCAGGATCTGGGGGATGGCAGCGGGGGTGATGGACATGTTGGACAGGGCAATCTTGTTCATGGCGATATCTCCATTCTCTTTTTGGTTCAGGCATAGCACCTGCACATGGTGTACTTGGATATGGCGCTGCGGTCCGCGGGGATGCTGCTAAGCAGGGGCGGGATGAAATCCGGGAGGAAGCGGTCGTACTTGACCTCCAGGATCATACTGCCCGCTTCCAGCACCGGGATGGTGGGCAGGGCGCCGTCGAAGAGGTCCAGGCGGCTGCCTCCGGAACGTACGTCCCGGTCGAAGGTGATGCGCACGTGCTCCGCGGGGTGGGTGTAGGCCTGCCGATGGTAATCCACGATGACCACCGGGCGCAGCAGATTCAGGCGCATCTGAACGAACATGTCATGGAACAGGGGATCCGGCAGTTTTTCCAGCCCGGTAGGGTCCCCCGCCATCAGCTGCTCCGCCAGCCTGCGGGTGATGCGCTGTCCGTCTTTGGCGATCAGGTCTCCGATTTTGCGCTTGCGCTCCAGGTACAGGGCCCGGTCGTTCAGCCCGTACATGCGGATCCGGTATTTTGCCCGATCTTTCACGCCGCTGTACTTGTCAAAAGAGGCGCTGCTCATAGCATCGTCAAAGTACAGGGAACGGATGTGGTAGGCGTCGTATGCGTCCCCGTGCACGTCCCGGTGCAGTACCTTTTCCAGCTTGTTCCGCAGGCGGGGCGCCTCCGCCACCGGGATAAAGTATTTCAGTTCGTGGCGCGGCTGCGTCGTGTCCATTCCGGTTTTCCCCCCTACATGCCCAGTTCGTCCATGATGTCCCCGAAGTACACCCGCATCTCGTCTCTGCTCCAGCCCGTTCCCCGCCTGATGTAGCCCAGCATCTTTTGGGGCCGTTCCGAAGCGTACCTGCGCAGCTCCTTGACCCGGGTGTTCCAGCGCTTCATGTTGCCGCCCCAGCGCTCGAACTGGGCGGGCATCTCCGGCAGCAGGGCGTCGTACCAGGCGTCGATCTTTGCCAGCACCAGTTCGCTGCGCCAGCTGGAATACATATGGTGTCCCAGGATGGTGAAGAAGCGTTCCCTGATCTCTTTGTTCTTCATAAGTTGGACGAAGAGGGTGTTGTCGGTTTTCTTTCCGGAACCCGCTCCTGCGGGATCCAGCCAGCGCCGGAAGGAGTCGGTGTCGGTGTAAAAGGCCCAGTCGGTGTCAAAGAGGATCCACTTCCACCGGCCGTCCCCCTCGCTGCGATTGCGGTAGCGCTTCACATTCAAAAGGTCGGTATTGCCGATGTACATCTCAAGGGCCACGTATTCAAGGTAGTTTTCGATGTCCACCATTTCCTCTACCCGGGCCAGGTTTTCCGGGGTGGTGCAGCCGTTCTTTTTCAGCCAGCTCAGGAACTGGGCGTAGTCCTTGTTGGTGCCTTGCTTCACCGTGCTGTTGCCCTTCACCAAGTCGATGGCGTCGGGATCCTTCCAGCCCTCACGCTGGGCGATGGAATGTTTGTGGATCCGCTCCCGCATGTTGTAATGGCCGAAGTATTCCCCGTTTACGTACACAATCACGGGAAAACCATCCTGGAACATCACCCCGGTGTCCTCCGCCAGGGAGGTGAGCACCGCGTCCCGCATCCGGGTATACTTGGCATCCTGCCCCGAGGGGCGCAGGATGAAGGAGCGATAGCTCGTATATTCCCGGTTGGGAAAGAGGGAAGCGTCGAAGGATTTCTTCCCGTAGGCATTTCGGGCAGTGACTTTGAAGGCCTTCTGGTTGCGCATACGGCTGTACTGCCCCTGCAGGGACAGGCCCGCACCCTGGCTCAGGATCGCCGTGCCGTCCAGGCCGAAGTATTCCACATAGGCGGCCCGCTCCCAGTCTTTGAAGAAGTTGGCGCCCTTGTAGGGGTACTTGAGCTCCTTTTCCCCCATGCTGTAAATGCCGATGGCCTTGTCGTGCAAATAGCCGGGATCCGTGATGATGGACACCACGGGCATGGTGTGGGACAGGCCGAAGAGGTAGCAGGCGGAGGCAGTGAGGGAGGGAACATAGCCGTCCCGGAAGGCCTTGGCCCGCACCACGGTGGTCTTGTCGATGGCCAGGGGGCCGCTGTACACCGGAGACTTTAGGCTGGGCTCGCTGGCGTCCAGGGTATAGTGGATGGCAACCTCCTCCGGAGCCGTCAGGCTCAGGGTGAAGGCTTGGTCTACCGGGCCGCCGCTTCGGGAGAAGGTGACCGGATCCAGTTTGCCCCGCCTTCCCTCTCCGATGTTGGTTGCGCCCGGAGTCATGGTTTCCAGGTAGTAGTATCCGCTGCCGTCCACCCGGCCAAAGGACACGGCGGCAGCCTGGTCCAGCATGGGCAGCCGATCGATCAGGGTCCCGTCGGAAGCTGAGAGGATCAGGGTCTCCCCATGGACGTGGTTCAGGCGGAAGCTGGCGGCATAGCGCCCGGTGGGCACGTCGTGCTTGTCCGCCCCGTTTAGCAGCACCACCAGGTGCTGGCCGGGGGCGATGGACGCCCCCTGGGGGAAGCGCCATTTCCGGGGCCGGCCCGGGTCGTCCGACAGGCCATAGCCTGAGAGGTCCACGGACTGTCCGCCTCCGTTGTATAGTTCCACCCAGTCGTCGCTGGATTTGTTGGCGTTCGGGGCCCGGGGGGAGGAAACCGCCTCATGTAAGATGAGCCCGCCGGGGTTTTTCATCCGCAGCGCCGCTTCCACCTGATCAAGCCCCGCCTGATCGTTGGTATAGCCCGGAGTGGGGGGATAAGCCGTGGTGGTGCGCTCTCCGATCCGGGAACAGGATCGATCCGCCGCCAGGGGCGGGACGACCATCTGATCCAGGGGACGCAATGAGTTGTCCGACAGCAACAGGGTCTCTCCGCCCGAGGATATGCCAAAGGACAACTGGTCCCTCCGCAGCAGCAAAGTCTCCCCGGCGCCGATCCGGGCGCCCTCGGGGAAACGCCATTTCCCGGGCCGGCCCTCGTCGTCGGAGAGGGCGTATCCGGACAGGTCCAGGGCGCTCTCGCCCCGGTTGTATAGCTCCACATAATCCCCGCAGCCGCCCCTTTCGTCGGCATAGCTGCGGTTCGCACTCATGACCTCGCTGATGACCAGTTGTACCGCCGGAACTCCCCGGCTGCGCTTCCACTGGGCATGGGCCTGGGAAGTGTTCTCCAGGCCCGGGGTGTATTCCCCGGAAATCTGCCATTTCCCGGCGGCGTCCATGGCGTACACCTGGTTGCTGGGCAGGGCAGGGAATTCCAGCCGGTCCACCTCGCCGCCTGCGGCGTCGGCAAGGATCAGGGTCTCCCCCTGGGCTCTCAGCCGGAAGGGGGCGTGGTATGCATGCCCCGACACGTTTTTCATGACGCCGGAGCAGTAAATGAGCAGACATTCCCCCTCGGCCAGCACCTCTTTGGGGAAAGTAAAGGGCACGATCCGATCCTCCCCGTCCCGCAGGGTCCAGCCCGTGACGTCCAGGCTGCCCCCGGAACAATTCACCAGCTCTACCCAATCGGGAAAAGCGCCGTTGTCATCGGGGACGGCAAAACGGTTGGAACTCATGACTTCCCGGATCACCAGGTCCCCGGCTTTTCCGGAGGCCGGTACGGCAGCCGGCTCTTCCCTTTTCTCCATGAAGGGGAGCGCCGCCAGTGCCAGGCATAAGCCCAGCAACACGAGGGCAGCTGCCAGCAGCCAGACGGGCAGGCGAAAACCGGGGTGCGCCCAGCCCCTGGACCTGACGACTCTTCGGATCCTCACTTTGTCGGCCACGTTGTGCTCCTTTCCCAGGCTCGTTCGTAGGATATTATAAAACATAACCGTTAATTTCGCAACGAATTCCCGGTACAAATAGAAAAAGCGTCCGTCTCCCGCACTTTTCCCTTTCTCCCTTGTATCTCCCTGTCCCGTTTTGTATAATGGGTGCAGGGGGAATGCTTATGTATGAACTGATCAACGCCCGGGGCCGGAGTTGGTACGTCGATTGTCCCGCCCGCATGGGGCTTTACCAGTTGGACAAAAGCCGGGTCTGCCTTATCGACAGCGGCACCGGGAAGGACGCCGCCAAGAAAGTAGAGAAAATTTTGAAAGAAAAAGGCTGGTCCCTGGCCTGTATCGTCAACACCCACAGCCATGCAGACCACATCGGGGGCAACCAACGCCTACAGCAGAGCACCGGCTGCCGGGTGTTCGCGGCAGGGGCGGAGGCGGCGGTCACCCGGCAGCCCATCCTGGAGCCCACCCTGCTGTACGGGGGATATCCCCCGGGGGAACTGCGGCACAAATTCCTGATGGCCGCCGAGAGCCGGGCGCTGGATATCTCGGATCCCGATTTTCCCGAGGCACTCACGCCGATCCACCTGCCCGGACACAGCTTGAACATGATCGGCATCCGCACCCCGGACGATGTGCTGTACATCGCGGACAGCCTGTGCTCCCAGGCCACCCTGCAAAAGTACAGGCTGTGCTACCTGTACGACCCGGGCGCCCACTTCAAAACCCTGGACGCCCTGGAAAAGATGGAGGCCGCCCTCTTTGTGCCCTCCCACGCCCCGGTTTGCGAAGATATCCGGGACATGGTCCGGGCCAACCGGGACAGCCTTCAGGAGATCCTCCGGGACATCCTGGGGCTGTTGGAGGTACCCCGGGGCTTTGAGGAACTGCTGGCAGAGGTGTTTTCCCTGTACGGTCTCGCCATGACCTACGAGCAGCACGCCCTGGTTGGCAGTACCCTTCGCTCCTGCCTGGCCTGGCTGTGGGACGAAGGCAAGGCGGAAGGGTATCTGGAAAATAACCGCTTGGTCTTTCGAAGGACGTAGTTTGGAACGGCGGCGCGGGTGAAAGGAAAGCCGGGCATCTTCCGCTCTTCCGTTTCCCTAAAAAAGAGCTTGTCCATACAGCAGCCGATCCATGACGAAATCACGAATCTTTCGGGGGTGAAACATCTGTTCCATATCCAATCCCAGTTCAGTCCCCGGGGCGACCAGCCCCAAGCCATAGCGGCCCTGTCCCGGGGGGTAAAGGAGGGCTTGCAGCACCAGGTGTTGCTGGGGGTCACGGGTTCGGGAAAGACCTTTACCATGGCCAACGTCATCCGGGAGCTGCAGCGCCCCGCCCTGGTCATCGCCCACAACAAGACCCTGGCCGCCCAGCTGGCGGCGGAATTCCGGGAGTTTTTCCCGGACAGCGCGGTAGGCTATTTCGTATCCTATTACGACTACTACCAGCCCGAGGCCTACATCGCCTCCTCGGACACCTTCATCGAGAAGGACGCCTCCATCAACGACGAGATCGACCGGATGCGCCACAGCGCCACAGCCTGGCTGGCGGAACGGCGGGACGTGGTTATCGTGGCATCGGTAAGCTGCATCTACGGCATGGGCGACCCGGAGGAGTACTCCGGGCTGTCCATTTCCCTGCGGGAAGGGCAGCTCATGGACCGGGAGCAGTTGCTCACCGCCCTCATCGACATCCAGTACGCCCGCAACGATTTCGAGTTTGAACGGGGCACCTTCCGGGTCCGGGGGGACGTGATCGAGATCATCCCCGCTGGCTACCAGGAAAAGGCGCTGCGGGTGGAGCTGTTCGGAGACGAGGTCGAGCGCATCTCGGAGATCGACACCCTCACGGGGACGCCCCTTCGACACCTGAGCCACGTCATGATCTACCCCGCCTCCCACTACGCAACCAGCCGCGAAAAATTGCTGCGGGCGATAGAGCAGATCGAGGCAGACCTGTCGGACAACGTGGAATACCTGAAGAAAGAGGGCAAGCTGCTGGAGGCCCAGCGCCTCGAGCAGCGCACCCGCTACGATCTGGAAATGATGCGGGAGATCGGCTACTGCAACGGCATCGAAAACTATTCCCGCTACTTCGACGGGCGGCAGCCCGGAGAACCTCCCTTCACCCTGCTGGACTATTTCCCGGAGGATTTTTTGTTGTTCATCGACGAGGCCCACATGACCATCCCCCAGATCCGGGCCATGTACAACGGGGACCGGGCCCGCAAGCAGTCCCTGGTGGAGTACGGCTTCCGGCTGCCCTCCGCCTTCGACAACCGCCCCCTTACCTTCCAGGAATTCGAAGCCAGGGTAGGCCCCGTGATCTACGTGTCCGCCACCCCAGGCCCCTACGAGACCGCCAAGGCCCAGCAGGTGGTGGAGCAGTTGATCCGGCCCACGGGGCTCATCGACCCGGCGGTGGTCGTGCGCCCGGCTACCGGCCAGGTGGACGACCTGCTGGGGGAGATCCGCAAAGTGGTGGCCCTGGGGCAACGGGTGCTGGTGACCACCCTCACCAAGCGCATGGCGGAGAGCCTGACCGGATACCTGCGGGAGATGGACGTCCGGGTAGAGTACCTGCACTCCGAGGTGGAGACCCTGCAGCGCACCCGCCTCATCCGGTCCCTGCGGCTGGGAGAATTCGACGTGCTGGTGGGCATCAACCTGCTGCGGGAAGGTCTGGACCTGCCCGAGGTGGCCCTGGTGGCCGTCCTGGACGCGGACAAGGAGGGTTTCCTGCGCAGCGAGACCAGCCTGGTCCAGACCATCGGCCGGGCAGCCCGCAACGTGGACGGCCGGGTCATCATGTATGCGGACGAGGTAACGGGCTCCATGGAGCGAGCCATCTCCGAGACGGAGCGCCGGCGCACCCTGCAGATGCGCTACAACAAAGCCCATGGCATCAAGCCCGAGACCGTGCGCAGCGCGGTGCGGGAACTGATGGAAATCACCCGGAGCGTGGAAGAGACGGCCCCCCAGCTCCCGGAAGAGGAGCGGCAGATGGCCATCGGGCGCCTGGAAGAACAGATGCTCCAGGCCGCCGCCGACCTGGACTTCGAACGGGCCGCCAGGTTCCGGGACCAGATGCTGGCCTTGAAGGGGGAGACGCCCATTGCGCCCGCACCGGAAAAACCTGTGCCCCGGCGCCGGGGCAAAAAACGCGGCTGACCTTGTATCCCGGTCTCGATCTATGGTATACTGCCCCAGGACTTTAAAGCCCCAAGCTATAGGAAAGGACGAATCGTATGCGTGGAAAAATCGCACCCTCCGTCATGTGTGTGGACTTCATGCGGCTGGCCGAGGCCCTGAAGGACTTCGCAGCCCTGGGCATCGAGTACCTGCACGTGGACATCATGGACGGCTGTTTTGTGCCCAATTACACCCTGGGCCCCGACTTCTGCCGGGCGCTGAAGGAACACTCCCGGATCCCCCTGGACATCCATCTGATGATCACCCAGCCCGAGCGCAAGCTGGACTGGTTCCCCTTTGGAGAAGGGGACTATGTCTCCGTACACTACGAGGCCACGCCCCACCCCATCCGCGCCCTGCAAGCCGTCCGCGCCCGGGGCGGGAAGGCCATGCTGGCCCTGAATCCCGCCACCCCCGTGGGGGTGCTGGAAAATTGCCTGGACGACCTGGACGGGGTGCTGCTCATGACGGTGAACCCGGGCTACGCGGGGCAGAAGTTGATCCCCCGCACCCTGGACAAGATCGCCGAGACCCGAGCCTTCCTGGACGCCCGGGGCTTCGCACGCGTCGAGATCGAGGTAGACGGCAACGTGAGCTTCGAAAACGCCCTGAAGATGCGGGAGAAGGGGGCCGATATCTTCGTGGCGGGCACCAGCAGCATCTTTCACAAGGGAGGAAGCCTGGCAGACAACACCGAAAAGCTTCGGAAGGCCATCCGATGAGGGGATGCAAGCGGGTGTCCGACTCCCGGGCGGAACAGGTCCAGGTGCTCACCCAGGCGGCCCTGAACGGCTACGGCCGCCTCTTCGGCGGGCAATTGATGCAGTGGATCGACGTCGTGGGGGCCGTGGTGGCCCGGCGCCATTCGGGCTGCAACGTCACCACCGCCTGCGTCGACCGGCTGGTCTTTGACGGTGCCGCCTATGCCAACGACGCCCTGGTACTCAAAGGGTACATCACCCACGTGGGCACCACCTCCATGGAGGTATGCGTCAAGACCTATTTGGAAAGCCTGTCCGGGGAACGCCGGCTGATCAACACAGCCTACCTGGTCATGGTGGCCCTGGACGAGGCGGAAAAGCCGGTCCCGGTGCCGGGGCTGATCCTGGAGACCCCCGAAGAACAGGCGGAATGGGAGGCGGGGGCCGCCCGGCGCGCCGCCCGCAATAAATCATGAGGCTGCTGGTCAGCGCCTGCCTGTTGGGGGTGCCTTGCCGCTACGACGGCAAAAGCATCCCCTGTCCTGCCGTGTTGTCCCTTGCCAAAAAACACCAGCTGGTCCCCTTCTGCCCCGAGATCTACGGCGGCCTGCCCACCCCCCGGCCCCCCGCAGAAGCAAAGGACGGGCGGGTATTGGACCGGGAAGGGAACGACAAAACCGCCCAGTTCGTCCGGGGCGCTTCGGAAGCCCTGCGGGTGTATCGGCTCGCGGACTGCGAGGCCGCCATCCTCAAGTCCCGGAGCCCCAGCTGCGGCCTTCATCAAATCTACGACGGCAGCTTTACCGGCGCCCTGGTCCCGGGTTCCGGTTTTACTGCTGCCCTGTTTCGAGAGGAAGGCATTCAGGTCTTCGACGAAGAACATATTGAGGAAATCCCCGGAATCTGAAGGGTACCCGCGGGGCGGGAGCCTGTTTACAGTCGCGCCACGATGCGCTGCATGTCCTCCCATTTTTCTTCCATGCGCTGTACCAACCGGAACTGGGCACGGGCCCGGGCCAGGTTGTGCCCAGCCCGATGCACCCGAAAGTACAGGTCGCCGTTCAAGTGATCCGCCAGAAAGCGCAGACCGTTTTCCAGGGTCATCATCTTGGCGCCCATGGGCAATAGCTCGATCTCCCGTGGGGTGAGGATCCCCCGGAGCCTGCTCAAAAAACCCCGGGCAAAAGCCTCGAACATAGGCAGGGATATGTCCACCTTGGCGAGGTCTTCCTCGTCCTCCGCCGCGGTGCTGGCGCCGGTGCGGATGGCGTCCCCGAAATCGTACGCCACCAGGCCCGGCATGACGGTGTCCAGATCGATGACGCAAACGCCCTCGCCGCTCGCCCTGTCCAGCAGCACGTTGTTCAGCTTGGTATCGTTGTGGGTGACCCGGATAGGCAGCGTGCCCCGGTCCACCTCGTCCAGCAACAGGCGCGTCTCCGCCTCGCGGGCCCGCGCAAAGGCCAGTTCGGAGCTCACGTCCCTTAGCCTTCCCGCCCGATCCTCCGCCACTGCGTCCATCAGCTGTCGATAGCGGGCGGGCGTATTGTGGAAGTTTGGGATGGTCTCGTGGAGCAGGGACGTGTCAAATTCCCCCAGCCTGCTCTGGAAACGCCCAAAAGCCTCTCCGGAAAGGGCAAAGAGCTCCGGCGTGTCGGGCAGGTCCCGGGTCACTACCCCTTCAATACACAGGTACATGCGCCACAGTTCGCCCTCTTCATCCAGTACATGGGTTCCTCCCTCCAGGGAGGGCACCAGGGTCAGGGTCTCCCGCCTGGGGTCGCCCCCCTCGGATCGGATGATCCGCTGCAGATAGTCCGTTACACGGACGATATTATCCATCACCTGCTCCGGTTTCTTGAACACGTAGCGGTTCACCCTCTGCAGGATGTACGCCCCATCGGGGGTGACCACCCGATAGGTGTTGTTGATGTGCCCGTTCCCGTAGGGCTCCGCAGACATCACAATGGGCCCGATGGCAAAACACCGGGCCATGGACATCGCATTCATCTCGATCGTCTCCAGCAAATGTGTTTCATCAATCCGCCCAGAACAAGCCGTCCATCAGGTCGTAGGTGTCCACCCAACCGTCGGGGCCCAGGATGTCCAGACCGTCGATGGAAACCCAGCCTTCCGCAAGGCCTTCGTAGTCGGGATCCTGTTGGTAGATCCAGGGGATGGACACGTACAGCCAAGCCAGGTCGTCCGAAGCGTTGATGAGGAGCTTGTCTCCCTTTTTCACCCGGAAAGCCGTGCTGGTATCGGACTGGGATACCTGAGCGGCCAGATCCCCTTTCATGGTCACCAAGGTCCCCACGGGATACAGGAATCGCGGGACCTTGCACAGCATGGGCCCCTCTGCCCATCCGTCGGTCTCCTCGTCCCAGATGTAGGAGAAGGCCAGCACATAGTCTTCTGGGTGGTACCAGGTCTGCAGCACCCGGCCCCGCACCCGACCGGTGATCACGTCGTTATCGATCTCGAGATCCGCCAGGCTGGACCCCAGGGCGCCCACTTCCCTCAGTTTCCCCCCGTGAAAGGAATATACATACACCAGCCAGTCTTGGCTCATCCCCGCCTCTTCCACAAACAGGAGGACGTCGCTGCCGTCCTCGTCCACATTCAGCCGGGCGGTGGCAAGGAATCCCGTCAGGCAGCAGCCGTCGGATGAGACTTCCTCTTCGTCGACCCTCAGGGTAAAGTGATCATACTCCTCGTACTCGTTCTGCTCCATGGAAAAAGAAATGCGCTCCAACACGCCGTCCCCGTCCAGATCGATGGTCTGGCCGTCCGTGAGCATGGTGAGCCCCTGGGCAGCCACCCCCACACAGCCAAAGAGCAACAAAAAAAGAAGCGCCGCAATCAAACCCTGCTTCATCTTGTTCATACATCTTCTCCCCTTCCGTTTTTCGATGTGCATTTATTTTTGACGCTCGACGTCCGGCAAAGGTTGCAGAGAAGCTTGAAATGAAGAGGGGAATGGCCGGCAAGAGGCAGGACGGGGGAAAATCACCGTTTTTTTCTCCATCGACCCAAAACAGCGCAAGAAAGCATGCATTCCTGACTTGACAAAGAAAGCGCGAAAGGGCAGAATATAAGGTATCAATGTGGGATCGCGTTGAAACGCCGTCCCCCGAACAAACACATGGAGGCAGCTGCTTGGAAACGACCGGATACAAAACCACCATCAGCATTGATTCCCCCGACGCCTTTATCAACCTGTTCGGGCTGAAGGATGAAAATGTGGATGTGCTGAAACACGAACTGGGGGTCGAGCTGTACACCCATGGGAACCTGATCACCATTGCAGGAGAGCCCGAAAAAGCAGAACTGTGCCGGGAGGTGCTGCACAACCTGGGGTCCATCGTGCGGCGGGGTGAGCGCGTGGATCGGAACCGGCTGCGCTACGCCATCGAACTGGCCCGGGAAGGAAACGCCCACCGCATCGGGGAAATCATGCAGGGCGTGATCGCCATCACCTACCGGGGCCGCCGGGTAAAATGCAAGACCCTTGGGCAGAAGGCCTATGTGGACGCCATGAAAAAAAACACCTGCGTCTTTGCCGTGGGGCCTGCCGGTACGGGCAAGACCTATCTGGCCATCGCCATGGCGGTGGTAGCCCTGAAAAACAAGGACGTGGAGCGGATCATCCTGACCCGCCCGGCGGTGGAAGCGGGAGAAAAACTGGGCTTTCTTCCCGGGGATCTGCAGCAGAAGGTAGACCCCTATCTGCGCCCCCTGTACGACGCCCTGAACGACATGATGGGGAGCGAGGGCTATCAGCGCCTGCTGGAGCGGAACGCGGTGGAGGTGGCGCCCCTGGCCTATATGCGGGGCCGCACCTTGAACGACGCCTTCATCATCCTGGACGAGGCGCAGAACACCACCTCGGAACAAATGAAAATGTTTCTGACCCGTATGGGCGAGAGCTCCAGAATGGTCATCACCGGGGACATCACCCAGATCGACCTGCCAGGCGGCAAAACCAGCGGCCTGGTGGAAGCATTGCAAGTGCTGGAAGGGGTGGAGGGCATCGGTATCTGCACCCTCACCCACAAGGACGTGGTGCGCCACGAACTGGTGCAGCAGATCGTCCAGGCCTACGAACGGTATGCCGGGGCGGAGGAGCGACCGCACGGACCAGGGGAGGAGTAGACCCATATGAAGATCATGAAAAGCCTGAGCCCCGCCTTGACGGGCATCCTGGCCATCCTGATTACCTATTCAACGCTGTTTGTCATGCTGGCCACCGCAATCTCCCCGGAACGCTACGATCTGAAAGTGGGGGAGGTCTCCCCCATCACCATCACCGCCACCAAAGACGTGGTAGACAGCGTGACCACCAACCGGTTGCGGGACGCTGCGGTGCGGGGGGTGCAGCCTTCCTACATCAGCGATTCTTCGGTGCAGCCCCTTGTCCTGTCCGAGCTGCAAGCTTGTTTTGACGGGCTCATCCGCTACAAGGACAACAGCATCGTCATGGAAGGGGAACTGGAACCGGAGGTCCCCGAACTCTCCGACGAGGCCCTGATCGCCCTGAACCAGATGGACCTGGAGCGGTTGATCGCCCTGAAGGAGCAGGCTTATACCCAGGTCCGAATCACCCTCACCGGCAAACTGCCCCAAGGTCAGGAAAACAAAGCCATCGAAAATATCCACCAGGCCCTTTTGAGCGGAGGCTTCGATGAGGAGGAAGTGGCGATAGCCCTGGAGCTCATCGCCGGGACGCTCCGACCCAACATGCTGCTGGACGAGGCTACCAACCAGGCCAATCGGGAAAAGGCCGCCGCCGAGGTGGAGCCCGTTCAGTACAAGAAGGGGCAGAACATCGTGCGTTCGGGAGATGTGCTGTCCGCCAACCATATCGAGGTGCTGAACGACCTGGGCATGCTGAAGGATCACCAGGTGGACCTGACCCTGTTCCTGGGCCTTGGCATCCTGCTGGCCCTGCTCCTCCTGGTGCTGCTGGGGTACACCCGCAGCTTTCCTGACGCCCTGGGAAATTCCCTTCGCATGCTCTATCTGCTGTGCACCATCATCCTCCTCACCATGGGTCTGTCCATGCTGTTCAGTATGATGGACATTTACCTGATGCCCGTGGCCCTGGGCGCCATGCTGACGGCGCTCCTGATCGATCCCAGCCTGGCTATCCTCGTCAACATGATCCTGTCGGTGCTCACCGGCCTCCTGGCCTCGGTAAACAGCGGGGGCCTGACCACCACCATGTTTTCCGTCACCCTGATCTCCCTGATGTCGGGCTCTCTGTGCGTGTTCATCCTGAAGCGCCACGGCAACCGCTTGCGCATCCTGTTGGCAGGGGTGTGTGTTGCCGTGGTGAGCGCGGCGGGCACTACCGCAGTGGGCCTGCTCAGCATCGCCAGCACGTCGGGTATCTGGCCGCTGTCCCTGTGGTCCGTAGGCAGCGGCATCCTGAGTGCGGTGCTGTGTATCGGGCTGCAACCCTTGCTGGAGTGGCTTTTCAACGTGGTGACCCCCTCCAAGCTGATGGAGCTGTCCAATCCCAACCAGCCCCTGCTCCGGCGGCTGCTGCTGGAGGCGCCGGGCACCTACCACCACTCCATCCTGGTGGCGAACTTGGCGGAAGCGGCGACGAATGCCGTGGGTTCCGACGGCCTGCTGGCCCGGGTAGGCGCCTACTACCACGACATCGGAAAACTGAAGCGCCCCCTGTACTTCAAAGAAAACCAGGTAAAAGACAACCCCCACGACCGCACGGATCCCCGGGTGTCCACGGCCATCCTCACCGCCCACACGGCGGACGGCGCCGACATGGGCCAGAAGGCACGGCTGCCTCAGGCGGTCATCGACATCATCCACCAGCACCACGGAGATACCCCTGTCCTGTTCTTCTATGACAAGGCCATGAAACAGGGAGGGGAAGTGGATTTGGAGGATTACCGCTACGCCGGCCCCAAGCCAAAGAGCAAAGAAGCGGCCATCGTCATGCTGGCGGATACGGTGGAAGCTGCGGCCCGGGCGATTCCCGAGTCCACCCCCGAGGCAATCAGCCAGCTCATCGGCAATCTGATCCACTCCAAGATGGAGGACGGGCAGCTGGACGAGTGCCCCCTCACCCTGGCCGACCTGAACCTGATCCGGGAAGCCTTTGAGCAGGTGCTGATCGGGGTGTACCACGAGCGGGTGGAGTACCCCAAAGTGGAACTGCCCGAACGGCGGCGGGAGCCGAAGGTTGAACCTCCGAAAGAAGAGGAAGAAGAGGAGAGCACAGCTCCGGCTCCAAACGAGGAGGAACCCCCGGGAAAAGAGGAGGAAACCCCATGATCCTGGAATTGTCCATTGAAACGGCGGGCGCGCCGGAGGGGCTGCAGGGTCTGCTGGAGCGGGTGTGCAAATGCTGCTGTCAGGTCGAGGGCGTGGAGAATATGCACGTCGCCTGCCGCCTGGTGGACGACGCCGCCATCCGGGAGATCAACAAGACTTTCCGAGGCATTGACCGGGCCACCGATGTGATCAGCTTCCCCTCGGTACATTATGCCCCGGGCCGCACCGCCAGGACCAGTTCCAGGCAGCTTCGTCGGGAGCACGACCCCGCGACGGGCGGCGTCCACCTGGGAGACTACGTACTGTCCCTGGACCATGCCCGGGCTCAGGCCGCCGAGTACGGCCACAGCCTGGCCAGGGAACTGGGCTATCTGTCCGCCCACGCCATGTTCCACCTGATGGGCTACGACCACGAGGAGGAGGACGATAAGCGCCTGATGCGCGCCATGGAGGAAAAGGCCATGGACTTGGCATGCCTTTCAAGAGATGGCACCAGCGATGAGGAGCTCTTCCGGCGGGCAGTGGCCATGCTGGACAAGGCCTATGCCCCCTATTCGGGTTTCCGGGTAGGTGCCTGCATCCTGGGCGCCTCCGGTTCTTTCTACGGCGGCTGCAACATCGAAAACGCTTCTTACGGGGCCACCATCTGTGCCGAACGGGCGGCGGTATGCCAGGCAGTATGCCAGGGGGAAAGGCGCTTTTCCGCCATTGCGGTGGTCGGTGTAAAGGTGGACGCCTGGCCCTGCGGCATCTGCAGGCAGGTGCTCAGTGAGTTTTGCCCCAACATGCGGGTCGTGTGCGGCAATGCGAAGAGCGGCAGTTTCACCTGTACCACCCTTGACCAACTGCTGCCCCTTGCCTTCGGCTCGGATGACCTGAAACAAGACCACCATGCGGATAAGTAGGAGGGCTCTGTCTTGAGCAATTTTTGTTCCGGTTTTGTAGCCATCATGGGGCGCCCCAACGTGGGCAAATCCTCTCTGATGAACGCCTTTGTGGGGGAAAAGGTGTCCATCGTGTCCAACCGTCCCCAGACCACCCGCAACAAGATCATGGGCGTCGCTACCCAGGCCGACTGGCAGATCGTGTTTGTGGACACCCCCGGCCTGCACAGGCCACGCAACAAGCTGGGGGAATATATGGTGAAGAGCGCCAATCAAGCCCGGGAGGGCGTGGACGCGGTATTGGCGGTGGTGGACGCCACCCATGTGGGAGAAGGGGACAAAGCCATCCTGGAGGACTTGGGCAAAATGCGCTGTCCCCGTTTTCTGGCCCTGAACAAGGTGGATCTGCTTCCCCCCGAAAAGCTTCTTCCGGTGATGCAGATCGTGGGCGAGTATGGCTTTGACCATGTGGTGCCCACCTCGGCCCTCACGGGAGAGGGGCTGGACAAACTGCTGCAACTGCTTCGCAACGCTATGCCCCAGGGGCCCAAATACTTTCCTGACGACATGGTGACGGACCAGCCCGAGCGGGTCATCTGCGCCGAGATCATCCGGGAAAAGGCTCTGTTCTGCCTGCGGGAGGAGATCCCCCACGGCGTGGGGGTGGAAATGTTGGCCATGACCCAGCACTCCCCCGGCTTTACCGAGATCCACGCCAATCTGTACTGCGAAAAACCCTCTCATAAGTCCATCATCATCGGCAAGCAGGGCGCCATGCTGGGCCGCATCGGACGAGACGCCCGCATCGACATCGAGAGGCTTCTTGACACCAAGGTGATGCTGCGGCTGTGGGTGAAGGTGCGGGAAAACTGGCGCAATCGCCGGGATGACCTGCGTACCCTGGGCTACGAGGAGTAGCATGTTTACCACCGACGCCCTTGTGTTATCCCACACCAACTACCGGGATTACGACCGCATGCTCACCCTGTACTCTCCCACCCTGGGTCGGCTGGACGCGGTGGCCCAGGGCTGCCAGAGGCCCAAGTCCCCCCTGATGAACGCCACCGAGCGCTTTTGCGCCGGAGAGTTCAGTCTGGTGGAAGCGAGGGGGCGGCTTACCCTGCGGGACTGCCGGATCAAAGAAAGCTTTTACCCCCTCCGCCAGGACGTGGACCGCCTGACGGCGGGGGCTTATCTGTTGCACCTGTTGCTCCAATGCGCCCAGCCCGAAGAGGCCAACCGCCCCCTGTTCCTGACCTCCCTGAAGGCCCTGGCCTACTTCGCCTACGGGGGGCTTCCCCTGTCCATGGCCGTCATGGGCTACGAGCTGCACTACCTGGCCCTCACCGGACAGGCCCCCCGCATGGATGCCTGCTGCGTCTGCGGTCGCCCCTTTGTACAGCAGCCCGGCCTCTTCTCGGTGCACCTGGGCGGCGTCCTCTGCCCGGGCTGCGGCGTCGGGGAGCCCCTGTCCCACGGCGCCCGGCGCATCCTGATGCGGGTGCCCATGACCCCCTTCACCGCCCTGGAAAAGCTGCCAGGCCATCCCGACTGGCCCGAAGCCGCCCGGCACGCCCGCAGCTTTGTCGCCTACCGGCTGGACAGCCCGCCCAGGCTGTGGCCGGGCATTGAGGAGGGATCCCGATTGGGATAGCGCATTTCCCTGTTATACACGCAAAAGCCCCACATCGAACAAAAACAAGGCCGCCGCAAATCCTGCAGCAGCCTTTGTCAGTGGGGTTGGTAGGGCTCGAACCTATGACCTTCACGATGTCAACGTGACGCTCTAACCAACTGAGCTACAACCCCGCGCAATAAGAGAATTATACTACAAACGGAATAAGCCTGTCAAGGCCTTTCAGAAATTTAGCACTCAGCACCATGCAGAAGCCATAGTCTCTCTTGACCCTTGGCAAAAAGCGGTCCATGCCCTGATAAAGACGGGCTGCCGCAGCTTTCAAGCCGCAGCAGCCCACATGATTCTTCTCCTCAGCCCTTCATGGCCTTTTTGTAGCAGGCGATCTGCTCCGGGTCGTCGGTGTAGATCAGCCTGACCTTCAGGGTGATCCTCTCGCCGGGCTGAATGGTGGGCAGGATCCCCTTCTCCCTGGCGTCCACCCGTCCCAACACGTTGGCCATGGTGGGCTCCAGGCCCAGGGCGTACTCCCCGGCCATCATGCACTTCCACTCGCACAGGATAGGGAAGCGCTCCTTGTCAAAGGCCACGATGCCCGCGCAGCCCAGCTTCTCGTTGTGGATCATGGCCAGGCCCTCTTTGAAGCCCCGGTGGAAGTAGCATTGCTCGCCCCGGCCGATCTCGGGGGCATCCATCAGGTTCCATACCCCGGGGCCTTCCGCCGCCCACTGGTCCCTGGGCTCCACGCTGGCGGCGTCGGTATACACCCGGGCGCCTTCATCCAGCATGGGATAGCCAAAGTTGATGTGATACAGGGTCATGAGGGGCATCTCCGCGAAGCCCTGGTTCTCGATCTCATCGACGATCTCGATCTCGTCCTTCTCGGTATACACCGTCATGGTGCGGCGCAGCAGCAGGTTCTCCTCAAAGACGCAGGCTTCCCGCACTTCGCCCTTCAGCCGGATGACCACTTCGTCCCCCTCGCATTCCACCCCGGCGCTCACCTGGCTCGCAGGGAGATTGGAGTAGGGACCGTGGAGGCCCAGCTTGCGTCCCCCGTCCTCGCAGGGCGCCCCGGCGTAGGTCAAACCGCAGGTGGTGAGCATCCCGGCATAGAACTGCTTCAGGAAGCCCCGCACCCCGTCCTCGTCGTAGAAGGCGGGGCTGCGCATACCCACCTTGCCCGCAAAACTCATGGTCTTGCCCTTGTAGGCCAGGAAGGGGATGTCCATGCCCCTGTCCGCCGCTACGGTCAGCTCCATGCCCTTTCCGTTGCGCACATGGAAGACCCGCACGCCCTTGCCGGGACCGTCGTTCAGCACGTAATCGGTGACGCCCATCAGGGCATTCAGGTTGCCCACCCTTTTGCGCAGTTCAAATAGTTCACTTCTCTTCAAGGTCCTTCTCCTCACTTTCCGTATCTTGGGCCTTGTACCAGGCCTCTATGCCGGAGGCGTAGCCTTCCGGATTGTAGCACTGCCAGCGCCAGGCATCCCGGCACATGTCATCCAGGCTCTTTTCGGCTTTCCAGCCCAGCAAGGCCGCTGCCTTGCCGGGATCCGCATAACAGGCCGCCGCGTCCCCGGGCCGCCTGCCCTGGATCTCGTAGTTCAGAGACACCCCGTTTGCCCTTTCAAAGCTGTTCAGGATGTCCAGCACACTGTAGCCCACCCCGGTGCCCAGGTTGATCGCCTCGCAGCCCCTGTGCTTCTTCAGGTATTCAAGCGCCGCCACATGTCCCTTGGCCAGGTCCACCACGTGGATGTAGTCCCGCACGCAGGTACCGTCGTGGGTGGGATAATCGTCCCCAAACACCCCCAGCACGGGCAGCAGCCCCCGGGCATTTTGCAATACCCTGGGCATCAGGTTGTTGGGGATACCACTTGGGTCCTCCCCGATGCAGCCGCTCTCGTGGGCGCCCACCGGGTTAAAGTACCGCAGCAGCGCTACGGACCAGTCCGGCTCCACGGCTGCCACATCCCGCAGGATCTGCTCGATCATGTACTTGGTCCAGCCGTAGGGGTTGATACAGCCCGTTGGCAGGTCCTCGGTTTTCTTTTCGACTTCCGAATCGGCGTATACCGTGGCGGAAGAGGAAAAGACCAGCTTGTTCACCCCCTGCGCCTTCATGCACTCCAGCAGGCTCAAGGTGCTGTCCAGGTTGTTGCGGTAGTAGGCCAGGGGCTTTTCCATCGACTCCCCCACAGCCTTCAGCCCGGCGAAATGGATCACTGCCCCGATCTCATGCTTTTTGAAGATCTCCTCCAGAGCGGCCCGGCAGGATACGTCGATCTCGTATACCGGGAAGTTCCGGCACGTCAACGCCCGGACCCGCCGAAGCGCCTCCGGGGAACTGTTGCTGTAATTGTCCGCCACCACCACGTCAAACCCGGCATTCAACAACTCCAGACAGGTATGTGAGCCGATGTACCCGGCGCCCCCTGTCAACAGAACCATTTTCCCCATGCAGCCCCCTCCATTCATACGTCATTATAGCCTGTTTTCCCCCGCTTGGCAAGCCCGTTTTTCGCAAGACCCGCGGTAGACTTTCCGGGATTTTTGTTGTACAATACACCCTGACAACATCGCGTCGTTTGGGAGGTATCCTCATGGATCGTTGGGATCGGGATCTTGCATTCATGCTGCAATATGAAAACATCGCCTGGTACGAAGCAGGGGCGGTGCGCATCCTGGACCGGCGGGTATATCCCCGCAAGGTAGAATTCGTAACCTGCCGCAGCCACGTCGAGGTGGCCCAGGCCATTCGCGACATGGTCACCCAGAGCGCCGGCCCCTACACCGCCGCCGCCATGGGCATGGCACTGGCCGCCTACGAGTGTCGGGACAGGGACGCTGAAGGGCAGCTGCAGCATTTGAAAGAGGCCGCGGCCGCCATCGCCGGGGCACGGCCCACCACCAGGAGCCGGATGCAGCTCATCTGCGAAAGCTGTCTTGGGGCGGCAGAGCGGGCCATCGCCGCCGGGGAGGATCTATGCAGCGCCATTCGGGACCACGCCATTTTCATGAACAATACCCGCTATGAGCGCATCGGCCGCACGGCCCGGTACCTGGTAGACAAATTCCCGGACAAGGGCAGCATCATGACCCAGTGTTTCGGGGAAACCATTGTGGGGCAGATGCTGAAGGTCGCCCGGCAACGGGGCAAGGACATCCGCATCTTCTGTCCGGAGACCCGTCCCTATTTCCAGGGCGCCAGGCTCACCGCCACGGTGTGCCGCGACATGGGCTTCGACGTTACCGTCATCACCGACAACATGCCCGCCTACGTCATGGAAAAGGAGAAGATCGACCTCTTCACCTCGGCAGCGGACGCCATCTGCCTGGACGGGCACGTGGTAAACAAGGTGGGCACCTTCCAGATCGCCATCGTGGCCCGGTACATGGGCATCCCCTATTATGTCACCGGCGCCCCGGACATCGGGCACCCGAACCGGGCCAGCGTCACCATTGAAATGCGGGACCCGGACTACGTGCTCCAGGCCATGGGGGTCCGGACCGCCTGCGACGGGGTGAAGGGATACTATCCCTCCTTTGACAT
Organism: Clostridiales bacterium; assembly: GCA_012520375.1. Lineage (GTDB taxonomy): Bacteria > Bacillota > Clostridia > Christensenellales > Aristaeellaceae > Excrementavichristensenella. Next base: position 50,262 of record JAAYOH010000037.1, on the reverse strand, counting down.
CACGCCCCCCGAACTGGTCAGCGGCGTGGTCACCGACCGGGGCGTCTACGCCGCCAACGACCTGCAGCGCTATTTCGAGTGCCGATCCGGCAAAACGGACGGAGGGCTGGTGGTGTAAAGGTCCACCATCTCCCGGAGGAAGGCGCCGCAGTCTCCCAGGATGGCCCAGTTCGCCCGTTCCATGATGGGGGCATCCGGGTCGATGTTCACCGCCACGACCTTCTCCGCCGCCACCCCCGCCAAGTGCTGGATGGCGCCGGATATCCCGCAGGCGATATACAACCGGGGCGCCACGGTGCGCCCGGTCTGTCCCACCTGGTGGGCATAGGGCACCAATCCCCCATCCACCAGCGGCCGGGACGCCGCCAGGGCGCCCCCCATCAGCTCCGCCAATTTCTCCGCCATGGCGATGTTTTCCTTCGACCCGATCCCCTGGCCCACCGCCACCAGGATGTCTGCCTCCCCGATGGCCGCGTCCTGCCCCGATGGGGTAAATCCCGTGATCTCTACCAGTCGGCTCAGGGTGTCCGGGCCCGCCGGGGGCTCCCGGAGGATCTCGCAGGGACGGGCTGCCTCCCAATCCGGGGCCCGGAAGACCCTTGGCCGCACCGTGGCCATCTGGGGCCGCGCGTCGGGGCACAGGATGTCCGCCATCAGGTTGCCCCCGAAGGCGGGCCGGGTCTGTACCAGCAATCCGTCCCGCATGTCCAAGGCGGTGCAGTCCGCCGTAAGCCCGGTGCCCAGCCGGGCCGCCAGCCGGGGCGCAAGGGAACGGCCAAAGCCGTTCGCCCCCAGCAGCAACACCTGGGGCCGGTATCGCCGGACCAGATGGTACAGTTCATGGGTCCAGCGCAGTTCCTCCGGGACCGAAAGGGAATCATCCTGTACCACCAGGGCATGGTCCGCCCCCCGGATCTGTGGGATTTCCCTTCCCAGCACCACCGCGGTGGTCTTCATCCCCTCCACCGCACCCAGCCGCTCTGCCTCTCCCAGCAGTTCCCGGCTCACCCGGTCGATCTGGCCGTCCCGGACGCCGCACAATACCCAGATCCCCTGCAGTCCCTCATATGTCCCCACGAACCCTGTCCTCCGCTATCAGATTTTCTTCCCGCAGGATATCCATCAGGTCCCGGGCACCCGCTACGGCCCGGGTTTTCACCCGCAGATCCGGGCGATGGCTCCTGAGCACCCGGGTATTTGACCCCTTCAGGCCCACCCCGCCCTCCAAAGAACCCAGATCCGCCCGCCCCCATACCGCAATCGCCGCTTTCTCCCCCCGCAGTACCCCCGTGATGGAGGGCAGCCGGGGCACACAAATCTCCTTCAACACCGTGAACAGGGCAGGCAGCCGGACCCGCAGGCTGTGGTATCCCCTGTCCCCCAGGCGCCGCACCCGGGCCTCGCCCCGGGCTATTTCTTCGATGCAGGCCACATCGCTCACATGGGGAATGCCCAGGCATTCCGCCAGCATAGGCCCCACCTGGGCGGTGTCCCCGTCCGAGGCCACCCGGCCGCACAGAACCAGATCGGGCATACCGCACTTGTTCACCGCCGCCGCCAGCACCCTTGCGGTGGCCAGGGTATCCGAGCCCGCAAAAGCCCGGTCCGTCAGCAGGATCCCCCGGTCCACCCCCAGGGCCACCACCCGCCGCAGCATATCCCGGACTCCGGGCACCCCCATGCTCAAGGCGCTCACTTCGCCGCCATATTGCTCTTTCAGGCGCAGGGCTTGCTCCACGGCATAGGCGTCCAGGGGGTTCAGCACCCCCGGGGAACCCTCCCGGATCAGGGTCCCCGTCACGGGATCCAGCCGGGTTTCGTTGTTTGCGGGAACCTGTTTCACGCACGCGTAGATGCGCATCCGTCCTCCCCCTCCTTCGGAATGATATTCCCCGGGCCCAGCAGCCCCAACGGGTCGAAGGAGCGCTTCAGCAAAGCCAGTTCCCCCATTTTTTCTGCCCCGTACAGGATGTGTTCCAGCCTTTTTTTGATCTTTCCCACCCCATGCTCCGCGGTAATGGTGCCGCCCATGCGCCGCACTTCCCCGGCCCATTTCTCGAACAGGGCGAGTCCTGCCCGGTATTCGTCGGCGGTGCGGGCCAGGATATTGGGGTGAACATGGTTCTCCCCGATGTGCCCGAAGATGACCCAGTCCAACCCGCTCGCAGACAGATCCTCCTTGTACATCCGGAATAATTCCCGGAAATGCCCGTCATCCACCGACATGTCCGTGGACAGGATGGTGATGATGGGCTCCCGTTTTTTGTTCTTCTCCACGATCAGGTCGATGGTTTCGGGCACCGCGTGCCGGAAGATCAACAGTTTTTCCAATTCCTCCTGATCCCTTGCTACCCAGGTATCCCCGGGGTCTGCCCCCACCTGTTTCAGCAGCCCCGCAAGTTCCTCCAGGTCGTGCAGCATTGCGCTGTTGTCCTCATCGTTGAACTCCACGTACACCGCGCACCCATAGTCCTCCGGCAGTTCCTGGAGCCGGGCGAAAGCCGGGGTCAGGGTGCGCTGCCGCTCCACCATGGCCAGTGCCCGGTGCCCGAAGAACTCGATGGCCGCCGGCTTGTGGGCCATATCCTTCAAGGCTTCCACATAGCTCAGGGCCGCCTCGTCCCCGGGCAAAAAGGCGGTTACCCCCCACAGATGGCCGGGAGCCCGCATCAGCTTCAGCTCCAGTTCGCCGATGATCCCCAGGGTCCCCTGGCTGCCCATGAAGAGGTCGATCAACTCCATGTCCCCATGGATGTAAAAGCCCGCGTTTTTTACCGTAGGGGTGTCGAATTCGGGAAGGGTTGCCTCGAAAACGCCCCCCTCCCGAAGGGGGATCCGCACCTGCCGGCCCCGGGCCCGCTCGCTCCCCCGGCGCAGGCGGGCTGTCCGCCCGTCCGCCAGCACCACCACGAGCTCCGTCACGTGCGCCCGGATGCTGCCGTACAAAAAAGAGCGGGCGCCGCAGGCATTGCAAGCTGCCATGCCCCCGATGGATGCCGTAGGTTCCGTGGGGTCCGGGGGAAAGACCCATTCCCCCGCCTTCAGTTCCCGCAGCACTTCGATGTCTTTTTCGCTCCAGCCGGAAATGTCAAAGGCCTTGTTTTTCAGGGCGTTCCGCAGGCGCAGCAGGGGCAGTCCGGGCTGTACCCTGAGGTAGCAGTTCCCCGCTTCGTCTTTTCGAATACCCAGGATCCTGTCCATCCTGCTCAGGTTCAGGATCAACCCCCCTGCAGGGCTGGCCCCGCCGGACAAGCCGGTACGGCTTCCCTGGGCCGTCAGGGGCACGCCCCGATCCCCGCACCAGCGCACCGCCTCCACCACCTCCGAAAGGGAATCGGGAAAGGCGATGTACCGGGCGCTGCCCATGAGCCGGGATTCGTCGTGGAGATAGGCGGCGTACTGGGGTTCCATGGCTTTTATTTGGACCAATGCATTTTCCCTCTTTCGGATTCATCAAAATATGGTATAATGCATTATACACCAAAACCCCGTGGGAAAGGAAGGTATCCACCATGAAAGATGCCGCCCGTTACGAGGATTTCAAACAGAAAGGGCTGTGCCTGGATATGTCCCGGGGCAAACCCAGCACCCTGCAGCTGGATCTGTCCGGTCCCATGCTCGCCCCCTTGACAAACTTCCTTGCGGAAGACGGCGTAGATGTGCGCAATTACGGCGACCCCCTCGGCATCCCCGAGGCCAGGCGCCTGATGGGGCAGCTGCTGGATATGCCTCCGGAACAGGTCATCGTGGGGGGCAATTCCAGCATCAACCTGCTCTTCGATGCCCTTGCCCGGGCAGTGCTGCATGGGCCCTTGCCGGGGGACGTTCCCTGGGGGTGCCGCAAGGGGACGAAGATCCTCTGCCCCGTTCCCGGCTACGACTGGCATTTTGGCATGTGCGATATGCTGGGCCTCACGGTGGTGCCCATCCCCACCCATCCCCAGGGCCCCGACATGGAGCTGATTGAAACGCTGGTGCGGGATCCTTTGGTCAAGGGCATGCTGTGCGTCCCCATGTACGGCAACCCCTCCGGCGTCACCTACTCGGAGGAGGTGGTGGACCGGCTGGCCTGTATGCGCCCCGCCGCCAAGGATTTCCGCATCTTCTGGGATCACGCCTACTGCGTGCATCACCTGTACCCGGACCGGCGGGACACCCTCAAAAATCTCTACCAGGCCTGCCTCCACGCGGGTTGCCCAGACCGGGTACTGATGTTCACCTCCACCTCCAAGATCACCTATGCCGGGGGCGGCATCTCCGCCATCGCAGCCAGCCCTGCCAACATCCGCCATCAGGCCGAACGGATGCGATTCCAGCGGGTATGTTATGACAAGGTCAACCAGCTTCGCCATGTGCGTTTCCTGCCCCACCGGGCCGCGGTGGAAGCACACATGGAAAAACATGCCGCCATCCTGCGCCCCAAGTTCGATCTGGCGCTGGATATGCTGGAAAAAGAGTTGTCCGGTATCGCCACCTGGAGCAAGCCTCTGGGCGGCTACTTCATTTGTTTCAAGGGCCCGCAGGGCTGCGCAGGGCGTACTGTGGAATTGTGCCGCCAGGCGGGGGTCACCCTCACCCACGCGGGCTCCGTGTTCCCCGGCAACCACGACCCCGAGGACGCCTTCCTGCGCCTCGCCCCCAGCTATCCCCCCATGGAGGAACTGGAGCCGGCCATGGAGCTCTTCACCCTGGCAGTGCGCCTGGCGATGGCGGAGCGTTGAGAGACTATGCCTTGGCGAAAGGTCTTCTGTGATCTAAAGGACCATAGCCTCCTCGTTGCCATCGCACCCTGTGCCGCGGACAAGTGGTCATTCCGCTTGGTTGACGTCAAAAAAGGAGCTGCCGCAGCTTTTTTGTGCGGCAACTCCTTTCCCATCGCTCCGGTCAGTCCACCGTCACGGCGGAGGCGATCTTCAGCGCCTCGGCGGCGATCTCTTCCTGGGTCGCCAAGGCAGCTTCTTCCGGGCCGCTGCTGGTCACCCACAAGAAGATGCAGCGACCCTTGCCCGCCTTGATGTACACATACTCGCCCCGCTCGTAGGTGGTGGTGGCGGGCAGTGCATTCCCCGCCTCGTCCGTCTCGGGCTGGTTCTCCACACTGTAGGAGTATCCGATGCGCTTGGCTTTCTTGCCTTCCAGATCCAGGTCCTCAACCTCGGTGGTGGTGCAATTGGCGAAGAATCTGGCGAAGTTCCCCTGCATGTTCGCCGCCAGCTCGTCATATGCCCCGTTACCGGTCATGACGTGAGCGCCTTTGATCTTGCTGTTCTCATCCGAGGGGGTAAAGGCCTGTCCCGCCGTGTTGGCATCGGTAACCATGGATGTATCCTTTGCCCGGGTGTAGCCTTCCACGTCCCCCACGCTGCCCAATTTATGGTAGGCGGGACGCTGAGGCGTGCCCTTGTTGACGATCAGCCAGTTATCCGCCTCGGTCGCCACCACACCGTCCTGGACGGGCAGGCGGCCGTCCCAGAGAGGCTTGGTCAAAAAGACGGCAACCACCAACACGATCACCACAGCCGCTATGATGCAGATCTTGATAAACTTTTCTTTGGGCATATCGATGAACTTCTTCTCACGTTTGACCTGGGCCTGTTGTCTCCTGGGTACGGATTTTTTCTTTGCCACGGTTTTTCATGCCTCTCTTTCATTTGCCCCATACGGGTAGGCTTCATGATGATATTATAGCCCAAGTTTCCCCATCGGTCAACGGTATTTTTGTTTGTCTTCCTCCTCGGTTTCCAAGACATCCAAGTCCCATGTCAACGGCTTCCTCCCCGATACCATGCATAGAAGAACCGTGTTAAATGCCTGGATGCCGATTGACACCGGGAGGGGAACTGTGGTATCATCTTCTTGAAGTTCCGGAGTACGCGGATCTTTAAGCCGATACAGAGATGTTGGCAAGATTTACGCTGGTACCTGTCTTTTTTCTTGTGCGCAAGTCTTGCCCCCTCGGCAGGACTTTTTTGTGTGGAGGATCGCTGCCTATGGCTGCTGCACCCACTTTGCGGGCCTTTGGGGATGTCCCCCCCGGATCCCTGCCCGAAGGCAGAGAATACACGGTTTTTCCCGGTTTTTGCGATGTGCATGTGCACTTTCGCGAACCGGGTTTTTCATACAAAGAGGACATGAAAAGCGGGAGCCTGGCGGCAGCCCACGGAGGCTACACCGATGTGTGTACCATGCCCAACCTCTCCCCTGTGCCGGACGATCTTCCACACCTGCTGGAGCAGCAGCGCTGCATCGACGCCCGGGCCCTGGTCCGGGTCCACCCCTACGGCGCCATCACCCGGGGGGAGGCGGGGAAATCCCTTTCTCACATGGCTGAGCTCGCGGGCAGGGTCATCGGTTTCTCCGACGACGGCCGGGGCGTGCAGTCCTCATCCCTGATGCGCCGGGCCATGGAGCAGGCGGCCGGCTTGGGCGCCCTCATCGCCGCCCACTGTGAAGTGAACGAGTTGCTGAAGGGCGGCTGTATCCATGACGGCGCGTACGCGGCGGCCCGGGGGATCCCCGGCATCTGCAGCGAGAGCGAATGGCACATGGTCCGTCGCGACCTGCTGCTGGCAAAGGAGACGGGCTGCAAGTATCACGTATGTCACGTCTCCTGCCGGGAAAGTGTGGAGCTGATCCGCCGGGCCAAGGCGGAGGGCGTTGACGTGAGCTGTGAGACCGCTCCCCACTACCTGCTGCTGGACGAAAACTGCCTGAAGGATGAGGGGTGCTTCAAGATGAACCCGCCCCTGCGCGGCCGGGAAGACCGGGAAGCCCTGCTGGAAGGGCTGCTGGACGGCACCATCGACATGATCGCCACGGACCACGCCCCCCACAGCCCGGAAGAAAAGGCCAAGGGCTTGCGGGACAGCGCCTTTGGCGTCACGGGCCTGGAGACCGCCTTCCCCGCCCTGTACACCCGCCTGGTCATCCCGGGCATCCTCGCCCTGGACAGATTGGTGGATTTGCTTGCCCATGCGCCCCGGCGGCGCTTCGGCATCCCCCTGGACCAGGGGGACTACAGCGTGTGGGACCTTTCGGAAGTGGTCCATGTCACTCCGGACTTCTTCCTGTCAAAGGGCACGGCTACCCCCTTTGCCGGAGAGGCCCTGTACGGCAAATGCCTGCTCACCCGGGTAGGGGGCAAAACGGTATATGGGGAGGAACGAAGCACATGAACGACGTCCTCTTCACGGTCCTGGACAACGCGCTCCTGGCAAGGGATGTGTATCGGCTGCGGCTGCAGGGGGACACCGGCGCCATCGCCCGGCCCGGCCAGTTCGTCAATCTGAAGGTGGAGGGCTGTTTCCTGCGCAGGCCCATCTCGGTCTGCGACCTGGAGGAAGATGTGCTCACCCTGATCTACAAGGTGGTGGGCAAGGGTACGGCGACCCTTTCCCGCCTGGTCAAGGGAGAAACGATCCGGGCCCTCACCGGGCTGGGCAACGGCTACGACTGCGCCCCCGCAGGGGAACGGCCCCTGCTGGTGGGCGGGGGCGTAGGGGTCCCGCCCCTGTTCCTGCTGGCCAAAGAGCTCCGGGCCGCAGACAAGGCCGTGTGCGTCTGCCTGGGTTTTGGCGCCAAAGAGGATGCCTTCTACCTCCGGGAGTTCCGGGAACTGGGCTGTGAGGTGCGGCTGGCCACCCTGGACGGCTCCCTGGGGCACAAGGGCTTTGTCACCGAGATCCTCCCGGAACGGTACGACCACTTTTTTGCCTGCGGCCCCGAGCCCATGCTGCAGGCGGTTTGCGCCGTCACCCGCACGTCCGGGCAGCTGAGCTTCGAGGCGCGTATGGGCTGCGGATTTGGCGCCTGCATGGGCTGCAGCTGCCAGACCTTGACGGGCAGCAAGCGCATCTGCCGGGAAGGCCCGGTCCTGCGAAAGGAGGAGCTCTTGTGGACGCGCTGAAGGTAAGCCTTTGCGGTATCCCCCTGGACAACCCGGTGATCCCGGCCTCGGGCACTTTCGGTTACGGACACGAATTCGCCCAGTGGTACGACATCAACTGCCTGGGTACCTTCTCCTTCAAGGGCACCACCCTTTCCCCCCGCCTCGGCAATCCTACCCCCCGGATCGCCGAGTGCAGCGCCGGAATGCTCAACGCGGTGGGGCTGCAAAACCCCGGGGTCCACGAGGTCATCCGGGAGGAACTGCCCAAACTGAGGTCTTGCTTCCACAAACCCGTGATGGCCAACGTCAGCGGCTTCTCCGTGGACGAATATGTAGAGGCCTGCCGCCTGCTGGCCGCCGAACCCCAGGTGGGTTGGCTGGAGATCAACATCTCCTGCCCCAATGTCCATGGGGGCGGCATGAGCTTCGGCACGGATCCCGCCTCCGCAGCCCTGGTGGTGGAGGCGGTGCGAAAGGTGACGGACAAGCCCCTCATCGTGAAACTGACCCCCAACGTCGCGGACATCATCCCCATCGCCCGGGCATGTGAGGATGCGGGGGCGGACGGCATCAGCCTGATCAACACCCTGGTGGGCATGCGCATCGACCTGAAAACCCGCCGCCCGGTGCTGGCCCGGCAGACCGGCGGCTATTCGGGGCCGGGGATCTTCCCGGTGGCTCTGCGCATGGTGTGGCAGGTGGCCGGGGCCGTGCACATCCCGGTGGTGGGTATGGGGGGCGTCTCCTCGGCCCAAGACGTCATCGAAATGATGCTGGCCGGGGCCACTGCGGTACAGGTGGGTACCGCCAACCTGGTGGAGCCCACCATCTGCCGGGATATCATCATGGATCTCCCCCGGGTCATGGAACGATACGGCATCACATCCCTCTCGGACATCATTGGAGGTGCAAGATAATGGGCAAAGACGTCATCATCGCCTGCGATTTTCCGGACGGTCGGCAGACCCTGGCATTTCTGGACCGCTTCACCGGGCACAAACCCTTCGTCAAGATTGGCATGGAGCTGTTCTACGCCGAAGGGCCCCAAATCGTTCGTCAGATCAAGGAGCGGGGACACCGCATCTTTCTGGACCTGAAGCTGCACGACATCCCCAACACCGTGAAGAAAGCCATGCGGGTGCTGTCCAGGCTGGACGTGGACATCTGCAACCTCCACGCCGCCGGCACCGCCGCCATGATGCGAGCCGCCCTGGAGGGCCTGACCCGGCCGGACGGCACCCGGCCCCTTCTGATCGCAGTCACCATGCTCACCTCCACCGACCAGGCCGCCATGGAAAACGAACTGCTCATCCGGGTCCCCATGGCGGAAGCGGTAGCCCACTACGCAAAAAATGCCCGGGCAGCGGGCCTGGACGGCATCGTATGTTCCCCCCTGGAAGCCGCCGGTGTCCACGCCGCCTGCGGAGCAGACTTTTTGACTGTCACCCCGGGCATCCGCTTCGCCACCGACGACGCAGGAGACCAAAAGCGGGTCATGACCCCCGCCGCCGCCAGGGAAGCGGGCTCCGATTACATCGTGGTGGGCCGTCCCATCACGGCTGCCGCCGACCCGGCAGCCGCCTACGAAACCTGTCTGGAACAATTCATCGGATGATGGAGGAGGGAACCCCATGGAAACAAGTCGCCTGATCGCCCGGGATCTGTTGAAAATCCAAGCCGTTTTCCTGCGCCCCGACCAGCCCTTCACCTGGGCCAGCGGCATCAAAAGTCCCATCTACTGCGACAACCGCCTGACCCTCAGCGATCCCGAGGTCCGGGACCACGTGGAACAGGGCCTGGCAGACCTCATCCGGGAGCGCTATCCCGAAGCCGAGGTGCTCATGGGCACCGCCACCGCAGGCATCGCCCACGCCGCCATCGCCGCCCATCTGCTGGGCCTGCCCATGGGCTACGTCCGGGGCAGCGCCAAAGACCACGGCAGGCAAAACCGCATCGAAGGCAAACTGCTCCCGGGGCAGAAAGTCGTCGTGGTGGAAGATCTGATCTCCACCGGCGGCAGCGTGCTGGACGCGGTAGAGGCCATTCGGGAAGCAGGCGCCCAGGTCCTGGGCATCGCCTCCCTCTTTACCTACGGTATGCAGAAAGGCCTGGACCGCCTCAGCGCCGCCGGGGTCGTGAACCACTCCCTCACCGACTTCGACTGCGTGGTGCGGACCGCTTCGGAGACCGGGTACATCAACCCCCGGGACGTGTCCCGCCTGATCGCCTTCCGCAACAATCCCTCGGACGAAAGCTGGATCGGAGGCTAATGTATGAAGAGCGTTATCAACATCCGCGACCTGAGCCTTGAAGAGATCGATGAACTGATCCAGACCGCCCTGGACATCATCGACGACCCCGCCGCCTACGCCCGGAGCTGCCTGGGCCGGATCCTGGCTACCCTGTTTTTCGAACCCTCCACCCGCACCCGCCTCAGCTTCGAGTCCGCCATGTACGGGCTGGGCGGCAACGTCATTTCGGTGGCGGGAGCCGATTCCTCCTCCGCCGCCAAGGGGGAGAGCATAGCGGACACCGCCAAGACGGTGAGCTGCTACGCCGACATCATGGCCATGCGCCATCCCAAGGAGGGCGCCGCCCTGGTGGCCGCAAACAACGCCAGCATCCCGGTCATCAACGCGGGGGACGGCGGCCACTACCATCCCACCCAGACCTTAACAGACCTGTTGACCATCTGGCGGGAAAAGGGCCGCTTTACCGGCCTTACCGTGGGCCTGTGCGGCGACCTGAAGTTCGGCCGCACCGTCCATTCCCTGATCACCGCCCTGTCCTGCTACAGCGGCATCCGTTTCTACCTGATCTCCCCGGAGGAGCTGAAACTGCCCAGCTACGTAAAGAAGGACGTGCTGCATTCCGGCGGCATCCCCTACGTGCAAACCACCAGCATGGAGATCGCCCTGCCCGAACTGGACATCCTGTACATGACCCGTGTGCAGCGGGAACGCTTCTTCAACGAAGAGGACTACCTGCGCCTGAAGGACAGCTACATCCTCACCCCGGAACGCCTGAAGAAGGCCAAACCCGACATGAGCATCATGCATCCCCTGCCCCGGGTAAACGAGATCAGCGTGGCTGTGGACGCGGATCCCCGGGCATGTTACTTCAAACAGGTACTCAACGGCAAGTACATCCGCATGGCGCTGATTCTGAAGCTCTTACAGGAGGCGGGTACACTATGAATATCGATTCCATCCAAAACGGCATCGTCATCGACCACATCACCCCGGGCAAAGGCATGCGCCTTTACGACCTGCTGAACCTGGACAAGCTGGACGCCTCCGTGGCCATCATCAAAAAAGTGACCAGCAACAAGATGGGGCGCAAGGACATCATCAAGATCGACGCCACGATCCCCGTGGACCTGGCAGTGATCGGCTATGTGGATCCCGGCGCCACCGTCAACATCATACGGGACGGCCAACTGATCAGCAAGCAGAACATCGATATGCCCAGTGAACTGGTGAACGTGGTGAAGTGCAAGAACCCCCGCTGCATCACGTCCACCGAGCAGGAGCTTCCCCACATCTTCCGCCTCACCGATCCCGTCAACAAAGTGTACCGCTGCGTGTACTGCGAAACCCAGGGCAGCCGCTGACAACCCGCACAATGCGGGCGCCGCATCCCCGGGCATCATGGTCTCGGGGATGCGGCGCCCTTTTCGTCGCGTTTTGGAGGGATTGGGAATCAAAGCATCAGCTTGTAGATCTCCGTAACCGCCTCTTCGTTCAGGGTCACATAGTTTCCCACAAAGCCCTTCCCGCCGTTGCCGTAACAGGCGGAGTGAGCCATGTGGGGGATATCCTCTGCACTCGCGCCAAGCTCTGCCAAGGTGCCCGGCATGCCGATGGACTTCAAAAACCCCCGGAATGCTTCGATGCCGGCCTTTGCGGTGGCTTCCGGATCGGCAAAGTCCATGGGGCATCCCCACACCCGGTTGGCCAGCTGCGCGCTGCGCATCACATTGTGGTGCATCGTATAACGCATCCAGGCCGGGAACACCACGGCCAGTCCCGCGCCGTGGGCACAGTCGCTGACGGCGGAGATCTCGTGCTCGATATTGTGGCTCGCCCAATCCTGTTCCCGCCCAACGCCGCAGCAGTTGTTGTGAGCCAGCATGCCCGCCCACATGATGTTGGCCCGGGCCTGGTAGTCGTTTGGGTCGGCGATGACCTTGGGCGCCTCATGGATCATGCTCATCAGCAGGCCTTCGATGACCCGATCCGTGGTCTCCACGTCCTTCGTGTTGGTGAAATACCGCTCCAGAAGATGGGCCATGATGTCCGTGATGCCCGCCGCGGTCTGGTACGGGGGAAGCGTCTGCGTCAGCTCCGGGTTCAGGATGGAAAACGCCGGGCGCAGGGCTTCACCGGTGGCGCCGCGCTTGAGCATCCCCTCTTCCTTCGTGATGACGGAATCCGGGCTTCCTTCGCTGCCCGCCGCCGCAATGGTGAGGACCGTTCCGATGGGAAGCGCCTGATCCACGGGCTTTCCCTGATAATAGTCCCAGAAATCTCCCTCGTACACCGTTCCCGCGGCGATGGCTTTGGCGGAGTCGATGGCGCTGCCGCCGCCCACCGCCAGAACAAAGTCCACCTTCTCTTTCCGGCACAGCTCGATCCCCTGGTACACCAAGCCACTCCGGGGGTTCGGCTGGACGCCGCCCAGTTCCACATAGGAAATCCCCTCCGCGTCCAGCGAGCGCTTCACCCGGTCAAGCAGGCCGCTGCGAATCACGCTGCCGCCCCCGTAATGAATGAGCACCCGGCTGCCGCCAAAGCGCTTGACATACATCCCCGTGTCTTTCTCCTGTCCTTTTCCAAAAGCAAAGTATGTGGGGCTGAAAAAAGTAAAGTTCTCCATACCTATCATTTTGGCCTCCTCTGAACTTGATCTTATTCTATTATACCACAAAAGGCTCTTTTGTGCTACGGTTCACCATGACCTCATCGATCACCGCGTTCGTCATGCGCTGTTCCAGGAGGAAAGCGATGATTCCGGCGATGTCCTTTGGATCCAGCATTTGTTCGTCCCCGGTCCAATCGGGCTTGATGACCGGGAGCATATCCGTGGTCACCGCCCCCGGGCTGACCGCGTGCACCCGGATATTCTCCCTGTACACCTCGGCCGCCAGGGACTTGGTCATCCCCAGCAAGGCGTGCTTGGACGCCACGTACAGGGTCTGCCCGGGATATCCCTTGTGGGAGGAGGCGGAACAGATGTTGACGATGGTGGCGCAGCACGACTTCCTGAGATGCTTCAGGGCATAGAGGCACAGGAAGAAGGGAGCCCGCACATTGGTATCCATCACGGCGTCGTACAGATTCCCGGAAACCTCCTCCATCCCGCAAAACTGCACGATGCCCGCATTGTTGATCAGAATATCGATCCCGCCAAAGTGCTCCGCAGCCGCACGGATGACCTGTCCCGGGAAGGATGCCCGGGTCAGGTCTCCGGCCAGACACAGGTTTTTGGTACCGTACGCCTCCAGTTCTTCCCTCAAGGCCGCCAGCTTTCCCTCGTTCCGGCCCACCAGCAGCAGGTCCACTCCATAGCCCGCCAGCATATGGCAGATGGCCCGCCCGATACCCCCGGCTGCTCCGGTGACGATGGCGGTCTTTCCCTTCAAATGCTCCGCATTCCTGCTCATATTGTCTCCTTTCCGTGTGTATCCGGTCTCCAGGTCCCGTCCTTCCAGCTGTCCAGAATGTCCGTCCCGTTCAGCACCGCCTGCACCAGTTCATCCCCTTCGTAAGCCAGCTTCAGGGAAAAGAAGGGAGCATCCTGCTCCAACAGGTCCAGGAAGATCTTGTCTCCTTCCCAAAGCGGCAGGGCCCGCAGCGCTTTTTTGTCGATCCATTCCAGATCCCCTTCGGCGCAGGGCCCGACGTTCCCGGTAAAACCGGTGGCGGTGAACAGATGCATATACTCGGTGGGCCATTCATTGGAAATAAACGTCACGATGCCCCGATAGCGATACTTTGTCAGGGTCAGGCCCGTTTCCTCGAAGGTTTCCCGCAGCAGGCAATCCTCGGGGCTCTCCTTGTCCTCGAACTTGCCCCCGATGCCCACCCACTTGTCGTGGTTCAGGTCGTTCTCCTTCTTGGTGCGGTGTAGCATCAGGTAGCGCTGCCCCTCTTCGATGTACAGCAGGGTGGTGTTGATCAAAGGCCCTCCCCCTTTCCCGGCCACGTCTTCCTGGATGTTGTATGCCCTCCCGACAGCAGGCCAAAAACAACTCTGCTCGCTTCTCTTCCACCGCCCGGGAGCACAAAGGGAAGAAACAGGATAAGGCCGGTACGGGCTATTCCGCCTTCCCCAGCACTGTAGCCAGCAGTTTCAAGCCCTCTTCCATGTCCCGCAGGCTGACCACCTCAACCGCCGAATGCACGTAGCGGCAGGGGATGGACAGAACGCCTACGGGTACGCCGCTGTGGGTCGTCTGGATCTCCGCCGCATCGGTGCCGCCGAAGTACAGCACTTCCCGCTGCCAGCGCACCCCGGCAGAGCGGGCAGCCTGCTCCAATCCCGCCACCACGCCGGGGGACGTGATCAGGCTCTTGTCCATCACTTTGATGGCAATGCCCTCCCCCAGTTTCACCGGCAGCTTCTCTCCCTTGGGGGTGTCCCCGGTGGCAGTCACGTCCAGGGCCAGGCCCACCGTAGGAGCGACGTCGTAGGAAGCAGCCCGCGCGCCCCGCAGTCCCACTTCCTCCTGTACGGTAAACACCCCCACCACATTGTTGGGACAGTCCTTCAGATTTTTCATGGTCTGTACCAGCAGGGCGCAGCCGCTTCGGTTGTCCAGGGCAGGGGAAGCCACCAGATCCTCTCCCAGTTCCGCCCAGTCCGGGGCAAAGACCGCCATGTCCCCGATCATGACCCGTTTGAGGGCCTCTTCCCTGTCGGCTGCCCCGATGTCCACAAACAGCTTGTCCAGGCTTTTGTCTCGATGATCCACATCCTCCGTTTCCCAGCCGATGACTCCGGTCACGCCGTTCGAAAAGACCACCCGCCGGGCCAGGGCACAGGCGCGGTGGATCCCCCCCACCGGGCTGATGCGCAGAAAACCCTTTTTGTCCACATCGATGACGATGAAGCCGATCTGGTCCATGTGGGCCGCCAGCATGATGGTGGCGTCGCTCTTTCCCCGTTTCAGGGCGTACAGATTGCCCATGACGTCGGTGCGCAGCTCGTCCACATGGGGGCGCAGCTCCTCTTCGATCAGTCGGCGCACCTTTTCTTCGTGGCCGGAGGGCCCGAAGGTTGCACACAGTTTTTTCAGCAGATCTTTCATTTTTCTCCCTCCTGTATCGCCGCGCCGCCGGCCAGATAAGCCAGCGCCAATTCGTATTGCGCCTCCACGTCCGCCAGACAGCAGACGCTGGCGGGGGAATGGATATAGCGACAGGGCACGGACAGCACCGCCACGGGCACGGCGCCCCGGGCGTTCTGTATCTTTCCCGCATCGTTGCCTCCGGATACGTACCGCTTCAGCTGCCAACGGATGCCCTCTTTTTGGGCGATACCCCGCAGCACCCCGAACATGCCGGGATGGGCAATGCTGCTCCTGTCCATAAAGGAGATGGCCACGCCGCCCCCCGCCCTGCACACCTGCTGGTGATGGGGGATCCCCCCCAGGTCGTTGGCCGTGGTCCCCTCCAGGACGAGGGCGCATCGGGGCCGGATCTGCCAGGCCGCGGTCTGGGCGCCCCGCAGTCCCACCTCTTCCTGGACGGTAAAGGCATATACCACGGTCATCTCTTGACGGGTACGCATCAGGCGCAGCATATTGTAGCAACCCACCCGGTCGTCCAGGGCTTTGCTCATCACGAAGCCCTTTCCAAAGGGGATCCACAGGGGCATAAAGGCCGCGTAATCCCCCGGGGACACCCGTTTTTCCGCGGAAGCCTTGTCTTTGCATCCGATGTCTATGAACAGCTTTTCGTGGGACAAGGGAGTGTTCCGTTCCTCGGGGCTCTGCAGGTGGATGGCCTTGGCCCCGATCACCCCGGGCAACTCCTCATCTCCCACCAGGACCCTTTTGCTCACCATGACCCGGGCGTCGATGCTCCCCACGGGTTCGTAGCGCAGCAGGCCGTCCTCCCGGATGCTCCTGACGATCAGGCCCACCTCGTCCATGTGGGCAGCCACCATCACCGTGCCGGCCAGGGGGTTTTTGCCCCGCACCCGGCAGAGCAGGTTCCCCATGCGGTCCACGTTCATCTCGTCGCAGTAGGGGCGCGCCTGGTCCATCAGGTACCGGCGCACCGCGCCTTCATGGCCCGATACGCCGTTTCGCATGGTCAGTTCCCTCAGTTCCACTGGATCGCCTCCCATTCGCGGCTGATATCCCGGATAAACAGGGCCACCAGCCGACCCGCGTCCCGGATCACCTGCTCGCTCAGCATCTCCACCGTGGTGTGCATATACTTCACGGGCACGCCGATCAGCAAGGAGGGCACCCCCGCCCGACTGATCCCGGTGTAATCCGCGTCTGTGTAGGTTTTGCCCGGGCTCACTTCTATGGTGAGGGGGATCCCGTTCTGTTTTGCCGTCTCTCGCAGCCTGTTCGTCAGTACGGGATGCATAAAGGGCCCGAGGGTCAGGGTCGGGATATCCAGGGGGCAGGTCTCGTCCTCTGCCGCCCCCGGCGCCGGGCCATGGGCCACGTCGATGGCGATGGCCATGTCCGGGTCCAGGGCGCAGCCGGTGACGATGGCGCCCTGGGAATGGGTCTCTTCCTGGGATGCGGACACGAAGTACACCCGGGCATCCACCCGCATCTCCTTCAAATGCTGCGCCGCCACCAGCATACAGGCCACGCAAGCCCGGTCGTCCAGGGTCTTGGCGGCAAGCCGCCCTTCCTCAAGGAGGATAAGGTCCCCTGTCAAGGTAACCGGATCCCCGGGCCGCACCAAAGCCCGCACCTCTTCCGGGGGCAGCCCCAGGTCGATGAACAGGTCCTTCATGCGCACCGCCTTCTTCCGATCCTCCCCGCTGAGCAGATGGGGCGGCTTGGCTCCGATCACCCCGGGAAGCGCCCCGGCCATCGTGTGCACGGTGACGGGCATGGCGGGCAGGATGCGTCCATCCACACCCCCCACCTCGGTAAAGCGCAGGGCTCCGTCTTTTTCGATGGCGAGGACCATCAGCCCGATCTCGTCGTGATGGGCGGTCACCATGATGCGGGGGCCCTTCTCTCCCACCCGGGCGATCACATCGAACAGCGCATCGATGGTCACCTCTGCCGACAGGGGACGGAAGGCTCCGGCAATATGATCCGCCACCGCTCCTTCGTGTCCGGATATGCCGGGCAGGACACAGGCCCGGGTCAGAAAGGCTTTGATGTCCATTGCTACACCAACTTTCCCATTGTTTTCCGGGGTCAGTTTTTGCGCCAGCTGGAGGGCGCGAGCAGGATCAAGATCGGATAGATCTCCAGGCGCCCGATCAGCATGCACAGGGACAACACCACCTTGCTCAGGTCCGAGAAGCTGGAAAAGTTGCCCGTGGGACCAATCATGCCCAGTCCCGGGCCGACGTTGGACAAGGTAGCCAGGGCGGCGGTCAGGTTGACCTCGAGGCTGAAGCCGTCCAGGGAAACCACCAAGGCGGCCAAGGCGATGACCAGCAAATAGGCGAAGAAGAACACCTGGATCTGGCCGATGGTTTCCTCCTCCAGGGCATTGCCATCCATCTTGACAGTGACCACGCTGCGGGGCCGGATGCAGCGCTTGATCTCCCGCGCCACGGATTTCCCCAGCACGGTGACCCGGACGATCTTTATGCCGCCACCGGTGGAGCCGGCGCAGGCGCCCAGCAGCATCAGCAGCGCCAACAGGCAACGGGCGAACTGGGGCCACAGATGGAAGTCGACAGTTGCATAACCCGTGGTGGTGATGATGGATGCGACCTGGAAATAACCCTGGCGCAGCGCCTCCCACCAATTGCCGAGGCCGGGGAGGATGGCGAGGCTTATGAGCAGCACGCTGATCCCCACGATGCCTAAGTACACCCACATCTCTTCACTGCGCAGCGACTGCCGGAACTTGCCCCGGAGCAACAAAAAGTACAGGGAAAAATTGATGCCAAAAAGCAGCATGAAGGTGCCGATCACGAAATCGATGGCTGGACTTGCGAAGTGGCCCACGCTCATATTATAATTGGAAAAGCCCCCGGTGCCTGCCGCGCCGAACATGTGGATCAGGGCGTCATACCAGTCCATGCCGCAAGCCATCAGGATCAGGAACATCAACAGGGACATGCCCAGGTACAGCTGGTACAGGGTCCGGGAGGACTTCCCGATCCGGGGCATCAACTTGCCCGGGCTGGGTCCGGGGGATTCCGCCTTCAGCAGGTGATGGGCCCCCGCCCCCACGTGGGGCAGCAGGGCCAGGGAGAGCACCAGCACCCCCATCCCCCCCACCCAGTGGGTAAAACTGCGCCAGAAGAGAAGGCCCTTTGGCAGCGCCTCCACATCGGTGAGGATCGTGGATCCCGTGGTGGTAAAGCCGGAAACGCACTCAAAGAAGCAATCCACGTACCGGGGGATCGCCCTTTCGATGTAAAAGGGCAGCGCCCCGAACAGGGACATGGTCAGCCAGATCAGGGCGACCACCGCCAGCCCCTCCCGGGCCCGCAGGTTTTCGTTCCTGGGTTTGACCATGAAAGACAATAAAAATCCCGCGCTTGCGGCAACTGCCGCAGCAATGAGCAAACCGTCCCAGTCCCCCCCGCCGTACACCAGGGCCACCAGGACGGAAGGCAGCATCAGGATCCCCTCGATACCCAGCGCCTTGCCCAGCAGGTTGAAAACCAAACGAGCGTTCATTTTTTCACCTCTGCAGCGCCTCTTCCAGGCTGCTGATCCCGCTGGTCCTCGTCATGAGGATCACCGTGTCCCCCGCCTCGATATGGTCCGAGCCGAAGGGGATGATGACCTGCTTTTTGCGCACGATCACGGCCACCAGCACCCCCTTTTGGATGCGCAGCCTGCTCAGCGGGATATTGAGGTACGGGGCATCCTCGTTCACCGTAAACTGTAGCGCCTCCACCTGTCCCCCCACCGCCCGATGGATCTTTTCCACCACCGAGTCCCGGCTCCGGGCCCGGGCGCGCACCTGCCGAAGGATGTTGTTGGCGGTGGTGCGCGTGGGGCTGATCACGCTGTCGATGCCCATGCCCTTGATCAGGTCCAGGTAGCCCAGACGGTTCACCTTGACGATGACTTTCTTGGCCCCTTCCCGAACGCCGAACAAACCTGCCATCAAATTTTCCTCGTCCCGGTCGGTAAGGCAGACCATGGCGTCCATCTCGGACAAGTTCTCGCTCATCAACAGTTTCTGGTCGGTTCCATCTGCGTTGATCACCGTCACATCTTGAAGCACCTGGGCCAGGTATTTGCACTTTTCCGGCTTGATCTCGATGATGCGCAGGTCCACGCCCATCCCCGCGATGGTCTTGGCGAGATAGTAGGAAATATGGCCGCCGCCGATGAGCACGGCGGAGCGCACCCGCTGAATATTCCGGCCCAGCTTTTTGAAGAAATGGGTGATGCTCATCAGGTCCCCCGCCACGTACAGCTTGTCCCCGGGCTTGATGACAAAATTGCCGTCCGGGATGATGGCCCTGTCGTCCCGCTCGCAGGCACAGCACAGCACCTTGACAAAGCGGCTCCCCAATTCCTTCAGGGGGATGCCGAACAGCCCGTCGCTTTCCTCGGGCAGAAACCCCGCCAGCTCCACCCTGCCACGGGCAAAGGTCTCGATGTCCACCACAAAGGGGTAGCGGAAGAGCTGGGAGATTTCCTGGGCCGCCCCACGCTCCGGATTGATCACCATGTCGATGCCCATGCTGTTTTGCAGCAAAGACAGGCTGTCGGTGTACTCGGGGCTGCGGATGCGGGTGATGACGTACTTGGCGCCCAGGTGCTTGCCCATCATGGAGCATATCATGTTGATCTCATCCGAGGCCATCACCGAGATCAGGATGTCCGCGTTTTCTACCCCCGCCTCCAGCAAAGTCTTCACGTCCGTGCCGCTGCCATGGACACACAGCACGTCCAGGGCTTCCTCGGCCCGCTCCAGGGCTTCCGGGTTGCTGTCCACCACGGTGACATCGTGCCCCTCCGCCGACAAATCTTCGGCCAGGGTGTAACCCACCTTGCCGTCGCCCACAACCAGAATGTTCATACTCCACTGCGCGCCTGATCCAGCACCGTAAATGCGGTGGGCGCTTCCTCCTCAAAATTGTCGTATCCGGCTTCCACGCTGACCCGGCCCCTGTAGTCGATCTCCTTCAAGGTCCGGAACAGCTTGCCGTAATCCTCGCCGTCTCCCGGCTTGGGAAAACTGCGGCCCAGGGCATTGGCCGTGTGCACATGGGCCAGCATGGGCCCGGCCATGGTGATGCTCTCGCTCAGCTCGTGCTCCATGGCCATGTGGTAGGTGTCCGCCATCACCCGGATATGCTTCAGCTGCAGGATGGAGCACAGCAAGGTAGCCTCCGCCACGGTAGAGAGCAGGTTGCACTCCATGCGGGACAGAGGCTCGACGGCCACCGTCAGCCGGTGATCGGTGGCGTGGCGCTCTACAATGCGCAAAAAATTGGCCAGCTGCCGCCAAGCCACATCGGTGGGCCAGCCGATGGGCACCTGCCGCGCCGCCGCACTGGCGAAGACAACCAGTTCGGCGCCCAGGCGCCTGGCCCGGTCAAAAGCAAGGTCCAGATAGGCATGGAGCTGGGCTGCATTGACCCCCCGCCCGATGACGCTGAGTTCCCTGGGCAGCATGTACCCCATGACCTCACAGCGGATCCCCGCCTCGTGGACCAGGGCACACAGGGTGCGGAACGATCGCTCCGGCATCAGCGCCGCCTCGGACAGGTTGCCCTCGATGTATTCAAAGCCCGCCCGTTCCGCCAAGAGGATGTGCTCTAGGGGAGCGCATACGCCAAGTTTAACCCAGTCCACGTCCACGATCTCCGCCTCGCAAAAGATTTCGCACAGTATACCCCAAAGCCCCGCTTTCGTCAAGTTTCCGGCAACCAGGGAAAAAAACGCCCCGGCAAGCGGGGCGGTAAAGGACCCTTACTTGTTCAGGATCTCGGCATTCCCGGCGGTATGCAGGAAGTCGCGGATCAACTCGCGGCAGCGGGTATACACACTTTCCTGGGCCGCCTCCACGCTCCCCGTCTCCCGCAGGGCGCGCTCGTAGGGCTGGCGCAGTTCGGTGCCCACGTTGATCTTGGCGATGCCCGCCTTGATGCCGGCGGTGATATAGCTCTCCACAATGCCGGAACCGCCGTGAAGCACCAGGGGGATGCCCAGGGCGCTCCTGAGTTCGGCAATGCGTTGGATATCCAGCTTGGCAGCCGGCTTTTTCTTGTCCAGCAGGTTGTCCGCGATGGCGCCGTGGACGCTGCCTACTGCCACGCTCAGCCAGTCACAGCCCGACTCTTTCACAAAGCGCACCGCCTCGTCTACCTTGGTGAAGCCCATCTTCCCGGCAAAAATCTCTTCGTAGGGGATGGACTGCTGGCTGGTCTCGTGGCCCATCACGGCGCCCAGCTCCGCCTCAATGGGCACGCCCGCCGCATGAGCGATCTCCGCGGCAGCTTTGGTGGCGGCGATGTTGCCCTCCAGGGGCAGGCGGCTTCCGTCCACCATCACGGACTGATACCCCGCCTTGAGGGCGCGGCGGATGATGGACAGGTAGTCCACTTCCAGGTGATCCTCGTCCACCACGGGAACATGGTCCAGATGCAGCAAGGTGTAGCCCGGCTTCTTGTACTTGCCGTATAGTTCAGCCACCTTTTCCAGGCTCTCCGCCTCGAATTTTTCCCATTCCAAGCGCGCAACCTGGATCATGCCGATGCTCTTTTCATCGGCAACCGCCCGGGTGATGGGCTCCATCATGGGCAGGTGCGGAATATTGAATGCGGGCACGACATAACCGGCCGCCAGCGCGTTTTGTACGATCTTTTGGGTATCCATGGGCAATACGCCTCCTTTTTTGTACTGGCTTCTTGTGCCAGATATGATTATAGAACAAATCCTCTCCCGGGGCAAGGAGAAATCCCGAAATCCATGATAAACCTGTATGAACCTCAGAACCTTTGGAAGGGAATCCCCCGGCTTTCGAACTCTTCCGGGAAAAAGCAGGGCACCCTGTCCTCGTCAAATCCGGGGTCGTACATTCTTCCCACCATCTCGTACTTGGCCCCGGCGGCGCGCTGGTAGGGCAGAAGATCCACCCGGACCAGACTTTTTGCCCCTTCCACCAGCCGGGCCGCAAAGCGAAAGTGCTCTGGGTTGTCGTTCACCCCGGGGATGATGGGCATGCGCAGGATGAAAGGGGTATCTCCCTCCGCCAGCATCCGGGCATGCCGCAGGATGGGCAACTGGTCCACCCCGGTATACGCCCTGTGCAGCGCCGGGTCCGAGACCTTCCAGTCCAGCATGACCAGCCCGCAGATGTCCATGCATTCCCTGAATACTTCGTCTGAGGCATAACCGCTGGTCTCCACCGCCGTGTGGATGCCGGGCAGGAGGCGGATCACCTCCCGCAGAAAACTCCACTGTAGCAGAGGCTCGCCCCCGGAAAAGGTGACGCCGCCCCCGGTGGCGCCGTAGATGTCCGCATCCTTTTTCAGGCGGTCTGCAAGTTCCGCCGCGCCCATCCGCGTCCCCGCAATCTTCCGCAGGCCGCTCCGGCATTGGGGGATACAGGCGCCGCACAGGATACAGGCCCCCGGACTTGGGCACACTTTCTCGCAGGCGCCGCAACGGGTACAGGCCGCCCGGCTCACCATGAGCTGGGGCGCCGGGGACAACCCTTCGGGGTTGTGGCACCAGCGGCAGCGCAGGGGGCAGCCCTTCAGGAAAACGGTGGTGCGGATGCCCGGCCCGTCGAATACCGCAAACTCCTTGATGTCAAAGACGACGCCCGTCTCTTTTTCATACATTCAGCTGCGTCCTTTGGATGATGTGATCCTGATAACACTTGTCCAGTTCCACAAAATAACCGCTCCAGCCCCATACCCGCACGATCAGGTTCCGGTATTTCTCCGGATGCCTCTGGGCGTCCAGCAGCCGCTCCCGGTTCACGGTATTCAGCTGGATCTGGTGGCCGCCCCGCAGCACGAAAAGCTGTACCAGCTGCGCCACCTTGGTGATGGACTCCTCCTGGGCAAACACGCGGTCCGAGAACTCCACGGTCAGGGGCCCGCCGTTGATGGTCTTTTCCAGATCAGGCTTGGTGAAAGACTTGATCAGGGAGACCGGCCCGTTCAGGCGGATGTTTAAAGAAGGGGCATAGTTGGCAGGGAGGGGCACGCCTGCCTCCCGACCGTCCGCCGTGGCGCCCAACTCGTTGGCGTGGAAGATGTAGTACATGGCCGAACCCGTGCCCGCCCGCAGGATACCGCCCCGCTCGTTTTTGTGCCCGGAGACCGCCTCCGCAAAACTCTCCAGCAGCCAGCAGGCAAGGGCGTCCACACGGTCCTCATCGTTGCCCATCTTGGGGCTGTGGTACTTCAGGCTTTCGTGCAGCTCTTCATAGCCGACAAAATCCGCTTCCAGGGCAGCCAGCAAGGTATCCACGGGCAGCCCTTCTTCAAATACCTTCTGCTCTACCGCAGCCAACATGTCGGCAGCGGGGGCCAGTCCGGTACCGTGCAAGCCCCAGTTGTTGTAGCGGCAGCCCAGGGAGATATCCCGCCCGCTGTCCATGCACCCTTCAAAGAAGAGGGACAGGAAGGGAGAAGGGATAATATACAGGTTTTTGCGCTCCGCCATGGCAGCGGCCACGCTGTCAAAGATGCGCTGCCGCACCTTCTCCTTCAGGGCCTGCATATCGGTGCAGTCTTTCAGGTCGAAGCGAATGGCCTCGTCCACGATATTTGCAAAGGGCAGGGCCCCTATGTTGGGAATTTCCATACCCTTGCCGGGGATGATGAATTCCCAGCAGGCTGCCACCGCGTAGTCCCTGGCATCCCCTTCGGCATAACCCAGCCGGACCAAGCCCGGGATCACCACGTCATCATTCTGGTACTGGGGGAATCCCAAGCCCAGCCGGGTCAGCCGGGTCCCCTTTTCATACACCCACAGGGGCGTGTTTTTGTTTACCCTCAGGTTGATCTTGGGGTCGATCAGCATCAATTCGCCGCAGGCGTCCAGGCACAACCCGGTCAGCAGGTTGTACCCGTCCGCGCCGTCCCGGGTCATGCCCCCCAGCACCATGCTCTGGCCGTTGTCTCCCTGCTGCATGCCGGGGTACAGGTCGCTGTCCCGGTTACAGGCCAGGAAAAAGGCCTCCACCAGTTCCAGTGCGCTCTCTTCCGTCTCCCGTCCCGCCTGCAGGTCATCCGCCAGGTAGGGCATCATATACTGGTCGAATCGCCCCAGGGTGTTGTGGTAGTCCCCCTCACACCACATGGCATAGTGGAGGATGCGCAGGGATTGGAGCGCCTCCCGGAAAGTGCGGGCACCCTGGGCGGGCACCCGGTCCAGTACCGTGGCCAGTTCCTCGTCGCCCGCTTCCCGTGCCGCCGCAGCGTACCGGGCAGTGAGGGAGAGCAAGGCGTCGATGGTGATCCTGGTGGCTTTGTGCAGTTCCCCGTCCCCCAGGCGCTCCCGGAAATACAGCAGGCCATGCTGCAGCACCGCCTCGTAGTCCGGGGAGAGGTTGCTCACATTGCCCGACTCGTGGATGAAATGGGTGGAGGTGATGTCCGCCCACTCCCCTTCGTCATACAGGAAGGGCAGGTTGGGCAGGGTGCGGGTAAAGGCGATGTATTCCCCCGGGAACAGGAAGGGCTGTTCGGCATCCAGGGCCTGCTTGGTGCGCAGGGCGCTTCGCAGGGTATCGCTCAGCCCCGGATCCCGGTAGCACAATGTCTCCGGCAAGGGCTGTCGCGCCTTGTGATGACGTTTCTCCCACTGATACTCCTTGATCTCCTTAATCCTCTCCGTCATGTTCATTGCTCCTTTTTTCTCGTTCGGCCCTTCGGAGGGCAGTTGCCCGGTCCCGCGCGGCGCTGAGCATGTGGGCAGCATGGGTCCGGGAGCTCTCCATCTCTCCCGCGCCCCCCACCATGCGGCTCAGCTCCTCGATCCGGCCTTCCTCATCCAAAAGCCGCACCGTGGTGCTGGTCCGCCCTCCCTGTTCCTGCTTTTCCACCAGGTAGTGCCGGTCCCCCAAAGCCGCGATCTGGGGCAGGTGGCTGACACAGATCACCTGTCTGCGTCCCGCGATCAGGGCCATCTTCTCTCCCACTGCCTGGGCCATGCGCCCGCTGACCCCTGTGTCGATCTCGTCGAACACCATGGCGTCCACCCCCGCCTGGTCCGCTGCCACCGTCTTCATGGCCAGCATGATGCGGCTGAGCTCACCCCCCGACGCCACGTCGGCCAGGGCCTTCATGGGTTCGCCGGGGTTGGCTGACAACAGAAAGCCGGCCCGCTCGGCGCCCTGCCTGGTAGGTTCTCCCGTCCCCTGAAAGCGCACGGCAAAACGAGCCTTTTCCATGCCAAGCGCCTTCAGTTCCTCCAGGATGCGCTCCGACAGACGGGGCGCAAGGGCCTTCCTGCTGTCGCTTAAAGCCCGGCAACTCTCCTCCAGCTTTTTATCGGCAACATCCAATTCCCGTTCCAGCTCCGCCAGCCGCTCGTCCCCGGACTCGATCTCCTCCAGCCTCTCCCGGGCCCGGGCCCGAAATTGTATCACGTCTTCCAGTTCCGGCCCGTACTTTTTTGTCAACCCCTTCAGGGCGCTGAGCCGACTCGCCACCCGCTCCTCTTCCCCCGGGTCGAATTCCGTGGTCTCGCACAGGTCCAGCAGTTCGCTGCCCAGGTCCTGAGCCCCGTAGAAGAGCTCTTCCAGCCGCCGGGCCAGGCTTTCAAAGCGGGGATCCAGATCCCCGATGGAGGCCATGGCGTCCGCGGCCTTTTTCAGGGATTCCTGCACACTGGCATCCTTGCCGCCCCGGTACACCAGGTCGCAGGCCCGTTCCAGTCGCTGGGAGATCTTCATGGCGCTGCCCAGCAACCTGCTCTTTTGTTGCAGCTTTTCCATCTCCCCTGCCTTGGGCCTGACCTGATCGATCTCATCGATCTGATAGCAAAGGACGTCCCGCAGCCGCTCCCGCTCTGCCAGGTCCCCTTTCAGCCGCTCCGCCTGACGCCGGAGTCCGGCAAAGGACTCGTGATCCACGGCGACCTTTTCCAGAAGCCTTTGGTGTTCCAAGCCCCCGAAGGCGTCCAAAAACCCGGTGTGTTGCCCCTCATCGCACAGTTTCTGGTGCTCATGCTGACCGTGCAATTCCACCAGCGCCCCCGTAAGCTGGCGGAATCGGGACAGAGGCAACACGCTGCCCGCCACCCGGCACAGGCTGCGCCCGGCGGCAGTCAGGCTGCGCTTCACGCTGACCAGATTCTCGTCCCCCTCGATGCCCCATTCCGCCAGCAATTCCCTGGCCTCCGGGCAGTTGCCGATGTCAAACAGGGCCTCCACACTGGCCTGTTCTTCGCCGGTTCGGATGATGGAACGGTCCGCCCTGCCTCCCAATACCAGGTTCAGCGCCCCCACCAGGATGGACTTGCCGGCCCCCGTCTCGCCGGTGAGCACATTCAAACCTTCTCCCAGCTCCAGGCACAGCGCATCGATCAGGGCGACGTTATGCACTTGTATCTCAAGCAACATGCTTGTTCCGCCCTACCTCATGCGCCGCATCATGCCGCGGAATTTGCCGACCACTTCTTCGGCATCTTCGTCGCTGCGCAGGATCACCAGAAAGGTGTTGTCCCCCGCCAGGGTGCCCAGCACCTGGGGCCAGCGCAGGGAGTCCACCGCCTCTGCCGCTGCACTGGCGCTGGCGGGCAGGGTCTTGATCACCACCAGGTTGTCCGAGGGCGTGACGGAGATCACGGATTCCGAGAAAATCCGTATCAGCCTGTCGTCGGTATCCTGCTCCGTGTACTCCGCGGTGGTATAGCGGTAGCGACCCCTGGGGGACAAGGTCTTGATCAGCCGGAGTTCCTTGATATCCCGCGATACCGTGGCCTGGGTCACCTTCAAGCCCCGCGTACTAAGCTGATTGGCCAGTTCCTCCTGCGTCTCGATGTCTTCGTGCATGATGATCTCCCGGATGAGCGCCTGTCTGGTCCTTTTCATCGCATATCCCTCCTAATATGTCCATGAAGAGAGCTTATCCCGCATAAGCTCATAGAAGTTGTAGTGCTTCAGCCGCACAAAGCGGACGCTGTGCTGGCTGCGGCAGATCGTGACCTCCCGGTCTTCCCCGCTCAGGGGCAGCTGCTTGTGGCCGTCCAACACCACATGGGCACCGTGCCGGGCATCCTTGATGCGCACCACCACCTGCTCGTCTGCCGAGATGACCATGGGCCTGGCATGCAGGGTGTGGGGACATATGGGGGTGAGCAGGATGCAATGCAGTTCAGGGGACACCACCGGCCCCCCGGCGGAAAGGGAATATCCCGTGGACCCTGTAGCCGTCGCCACCACCAGGCCGTCTCCCGCCAGGGTATCCACCACCCCGGAAGCTGCCCGGATCTCCAGGGTCAGGATGCCCACGGAGCCCTCCGCCCGATTGAAGGATACTTCGTTCAGGCCCAGTGCGCTGGCCGCCCTCGTGCTCGCCTTGAGCAACATGCGCTCCTCCAGCCGGTATTCCCCCGCCAGTGCCCGGTCCAGGTCCCCTTTCAGATCCTCCGGCTGTACCTCGGTCAGGTAGCCCACCCTGCCCAGGTTGATGCCCAGGATGGGCACGTCCGCTTCCAGGGCTATGTCCACCGCAGAGAGCAGGGTACCGTCGCCCCCCAACACGCAAAGGAAGGCGCACTCCTTCAGCTCCTTTTTGTCCCGGGGTTCAAGGCCCAGTGCCCGGGCCGGCTCTTCCGGCAGTACGGGCTGCACACCCTGGTCCCAGAGCAATTCCAGCAGCTTGTTTGCCACCGAAAGGGTCTCGGGTGAAGTTCCATTGAACCAAACACCCACCTTACGCATCGCCAGACCAGCCTCCCCCACAGCATAGCATATTTTTCCCGTTTTCGTCAATAATTATTCATTTCTGGCCACAGCTTCCCAGGCTTCCTCCACCGTGCGGCAAAAGTCCGAGGCCTCCATTCTTTGGGCCGCTCTGCCCTCGGGCATCATATCCATCAGAAACTCCATATTGCCTCCGGTGCCGGTGATGGGGGAATAGGATACCCCGGCGCAGCACCAGCCCAGTTTGTTCGTCTCCTCCGCCACATACAGCAGTACCTGACGATGTACCTCCGGATCCCGCACGATGCCTCCCGGTCCCACCTGCTCCCGCCGCGCCTCGAACTGGGGCTTGACCAGTGCGATGAAGCGCCCCTCCTCTCCCAGCACCTCAAAAGCCCTCGGCAGGATGGCCCGCAGGGAGATGAAGGACACGTCCGTCACCCCCAGCGCAGGTTTTTCTTCGAACATGTCCGGATGCAGACTTCGGGCATTGGTCTTTTCCATCACCCGCACCCTGGGGTCGTTCCGCAGGGACCAGTCCAGGAGACCGTAGCCCACGTCCACCGCATATACCCGTCTTGCCCCGGCCCGGAGCAGTACATCGGTGAACCCCCCGGTGGATGCCCCGATGTCGATACACACCAGCCCTTCCGGATGTACAGAGAAAACCTCCAGCGCTTTTTTCAGCTTCAAAGCGCCCCGGCTCACATAGCCCGGCCCCCCGTCCCGCACGGTCAGGGCCAACCCGGCTTTCATCTTCTGGGATGCATTGCCCACCTTGCCGCCGCCCAGATACACCTTGCCCTCCATCACCAGCAGGCGCGCCTGCTGGATGGTGTCTGCAAGTCCCCTGTGCACCAGTTCCTCGTCAATCCTGTTGATCGCCATGGAAAAGCTCCAACATACGCTCCCTGATCCGCTCCGACACCTGCCGGCAGGTCAGGCCCGCATCTTCCATTTGCTGATCGATGCTTCCCTGTTCGATCACACAGTCGGGGATCCCCAGGGGCAGCAGGGGCACCTGCACCCCGGCCTTCGCCAGCTTTTCCATGACGGCACAGCCGAACCCCCCCAGCACGCTCCCCTCTTCCAGGGTCACCACCAAAGCCACCCGGTTCGCAACCTGAAACAGTTTCTCCTCGTCCATGGGCTTGATAAAGCGAGCGTCCATCACGCCGCAGGACAGTTGTTTTCCGTTCAGTTCGATGGACACCGCCAGGGCCAGCTCCACCATGCGCCCCACCGCCAGGATCATCACATCATGGCCGTCCATCAGCAGTTCCCATTCCCCGGGCTTCAGTTCCCCGCCCTCCTGCATCCCCGGTCCCATGTCGAAGGCATCCTTGGGATAACGGATGGCCATGGGCCCCTCCATGGAAAGGCTGAGCTGCAGCAGCCGCCGCAGATCCCGCTGATCCCTGGGGGCCGCCAAGGTCATCCCCGGCAGATTGCCCAGATACATCAGATCAAAAGCTCCCTGGTGGGTAGCGCCGTCGGAGCCCACCAGCCCCGCCCGGTCCACCAGCAGAGTCACCGGCAGGTTCTGCAGGCAAACTTCCGTCAAGATCTGATCGAATGCCCGCTGCAAAAAGGTGGAATACACCGCCACGTAGGGGCGCATCCCCGCCAGGGCCAGGCCCGCCGCCATGGACACGGCATGCTCCTCCGCAATGCCCACGTCGTAGAAGCGGTCCGGGCAGGCCTTGGCAAAGGCGGACAGCCCGGTGCCCGTCGGCATGGCGGCGGTCACCGCACACACCCGCAGATCCCGCAGGGCCATGTCGATCAATTCCGCCGCCATGATCCGGCCATTTTCCACCGCCTGCTCCCCTTGCCCGGCGTCGGTGCCCACAAAAAAGGGCGCAACCCCGTGGAAACGATCCGGATGCTCCTCCGCGGGGGCATAGCCGTTTCCCTTCTTGGTAACCACATGGATCAACACCGGGTGGGGACAGTCCGCAGCGCGTCGCAGCACCTTTTCCAACTGCCGGATGTTGTGCCCGTCAATCGGGCCTTGGTACTCAAAACCCAGAGCCTCGAAAAATCGGTCTTCCAGGAACAGGGTCCGAAGGGCGTTCCGGACTTTTTCCAGGGCGCGCAGGATGCCCCGCCCCGCCAGGGGGATGCGGGACAGGCCCGAACGAATCCCCCGCTTGATGCTGCGATAGGGAGTGGACTGGCGCAGGTTCGTCAGGTAGGCGGACATGGCCCCCACGTTCCGGGAAATGGACATGGCGTTGTCGTTCAGCACCACGATCAGCCGGGTCCCCGAGTGACCCGCATCGTTCAGGGCCTCGTAACTCAAGCCCCCGGTCAGCGCCCCATCCCCGATCACCGCCACCACCCGGTGGCTGCCGCCCATGATGTCCCTGGCCCGTGCCAAGCCCAGGGCGGTGGAGATGGATGAGGAGGCGTGCCCGGTCATGCACACGTCATAGGGGCTTTCGTCGGGGCGCATAAAGCCCCCCAAACCGCCTTTTTGGCGCAGGGTCCCGAATTTTTCCAGGCGGCCGGTCAACAATTTGTGGGTATAGCTCTGATGCCCCACGTCAAATACCAGCTTGTCCCGGGGCAAATCCAACACCCGGTGCAGCGCCAGGGTCAGCTCCACGCTGCCCAGGTTGCTGGACAGATGACCGCCATTGGCCAGCACGGTGCGGATGATGGTCTGGCGGATCTCTCCGGCCAAGGCAGTCAGTTCACCCTTTCCCAGGGCGCGCAGGTCATCTCCCGAATGGATATCTTTCAGCATATTCCCTCACATCATGATGACAGCCAGGAGGGTCCCCAGCAGGGCGCCCACCAACACCTCGAAGGGCGTGTGGCCCAGCAGTTCTTTCAGCCGTTCGTAATGGGGGCCGGGACCGCTGACCACCAGGTCCTGAACCAGCTTGTTCAGCAGGGCGGCCTGCCGCCCGGCTGCCCGGCGCACCCCCGCCGCATCGGTCATGACGATGCAGGCCAAGGTAAAGGCAAGGGCAAATTCTACCGAGTAAAACCCCTCCTGCAAACCGGTGGCGGTAGCCACACCGCATACCACGGCAGCGTGGGAACTGGGCATGCCTCCCAACCCGAAAAACCGATAGAAATCCCAGCGGCGCTCCAGAATCAGCGTAAATACCACTTTCAGGGCTTGGGCAGTGAACCAGCCCGCGGAGCCCACCAGAAATACCCGGTTGGATATCAGTTCTTGAAAAAAGCTCATTCCTCTCTCCTTTGGGAACGCTTTATCGGTCTCGTCCCCTCATGGAACGCACCAGTTCCCGGAAGAAATCGGCTTCCGGTCCAAATGGCTCCAAGGCCTCCAGGGCCTTTGCCATTTCCTCGTCCACCAGGGCACGGGCGCCTTCCAGGCCGTACACCCCGATGGCGGTCAGCTTGCCGCCTTTCTCGTCCTTGCCCACGCTCTTGCCCAGGATGCTGGCATTGCCTTCGATGTCCAGCATGTCGTCCGCAGCCTGGAACATCCGGCCAAAGGCCAGGCCGTATCGGTCCAGCGCGTCCACCGCCCATTCTTCGGCGACCGCCAACCGGGCTGCCGCCCGCAGGGGATGGATGAACATCCTGCATGTCTTCCCCAAAAAGATCAGGTCCAACTCCTTGGATCCTCCCACGTGCTCCCTTTCACACGCCAGGTCCAGGGACTGCCCCGCCACCATGCCAAAGGCCCCAGCGCCGCGGATGATCTCCCATGCCGCAGCCACCCGCCGATCCATGGAGCCGGGGTGGGTCAGGGCGTCCTCCAACATGAGTTCGGCAGCCAGGCTCAGCAGGCCGTCCCCCGCGAGGATCGCCTGGCCCTCGCCGAATTTCACATGGTTTGTGGGGATGCCCCGGCGCAGCACGTCGTTGTCCATGCCGGGCAAGTCGTCGTGGATCAGGGAATAGGTGTGGATCATCTCCACGGCGCAGGCATATACCATGGCCTCGCCGCTATTGCCCCCCAGCATATCCACCGCAGCCAGCAGCATGGCGGGGCGGAGGCGCTTGCCCCCCGCCATCAGGCTGTAGAGCATGGCCCGGGCCAGGGTGGACGAAGCATCGCACTTGGCAAGGATATATCCGGGCAACCGCTCCTCCACCAGCGCGGCGTATTCCTGCAGGCTTTTCACGTTTGTTCCTCCTCAAAGGGTTTTTCGCCCTGGGCTGTCCATTCCATAATGCGGGCTTCCCCCGCCTTTAGCTGTTCCCGCAGGTCCTTCAGCATGCCCATCCCCTTT
Organism: Clostridiales bacterium; assembly: GCA_012520375.1. GTDB lineage: Bacteria > Bacillota > Clostridia > Christensenellales > Aristaeellaceae > Excrementavichristensenella. The sequence continues at coordinate 18,130 of JAAYOH010000037.1, read as the reverse complement.
TCGTAAGCAGTGAAGGATTCGTCCAGGGGCATCTCCCCCTTTTCCAGCTGGGCGACGATCTCCTCCAGCTGCTGCATGCCTTCCTCAAAGCTCGGTTTCTTTTTTGTTGCCATGTCGTTCCTCCTCAGCCAGTATCCGGGCGCCCACTTCTCCGTCCCGCAGGCGCAGGCTCACGATTTCTCCCCCGTGAAGGGCCTTTGCATCGGCAACCGCTCTGCCATCCTTTTTGACCAGAGCGTAGCCCCGTTGCAGCACATTCCCGGGATCCAGGGCCGCCAGCGTGCGCTCCAGCCCTTCCAGCCGGGTCTGTGTATGCAGCAAACGGGCCCGGGCGGCGCTGTTCAGGCGCGTCCCCATCCCTTGGAGCGCCTCGTCCCTGCTCCGTATCAATTCCTGCCCCAACCGGGCCAGCCGGCCGGAGAGCTGCACAAGCCGCTCCCGCTTGGGCCCGATCAGGGCCTGCACCGGTACCCCGAGCCGCAGGGCCAGCCGATCCAGCATCACCCCCAGCAGGGTCATGCGCCGGCTCAGGGCCTGCTGCAGCCTGGCTGCAAGCCCCTGCACCCGCTGCAGCAATTCCCCTCGCACCGGAACCGCCAGTTCCGCTGCCATGGAGGGGGTCGCCGCCCGCACATCCGCCACAAAGTCCGCAATGGTAAAATCTGTCTCGTGTCCCACGCAGGAGATGACCGGAACGCTGCAGGCGTAAATGGCCCGGGCCAACACCTCTTCGTTGAAGGCCCACAGGTCCTCGATGGACCCTCCGCCCCGGCCGATCAGGATCAGGTCGCAGTCCCCGTCCCGGTCCAGCCGCGCCAGGGCCCCGGCCAGTTCCCGGGCTGCCCCCTCCCCCTGTACCGGGGCGGGGCAGATCAGGATGTCCACCAAAGGATCCCTCCTCCGGGCCACCCGCAGGATGTCCCGGAGGGCCGCGCCGGAACGGGAGGTGATGACCCCGATCCGACTGGGCAGCAGGGGCAGCGGCCGCTTCCGCGCCGGATCGAACAGGCCTTCCCGGCTCAGCTTTTCTTTCAGCGCCTCAAAGCGGGCGTACATGTCCCCGGTTCCCTCCGGGCGGATCTCCTCGCAGTACAGCTGAAAAGACCCGCTCTGCACGTACAGGGAAGCCGAGCCCTTTACGGTCACCCGCTGCCCTTCCCGGGGATCTTCCTTGAGGCCCATGGCATGTTGCCGGAACATTACGCACTGCACCCGGGCCTGTTCGTCCTTGATGGCAAAATACAGGTGCCCGCTGTAGTGACGCTTAAAACCCGAGATCTCCCCCCGCACCCACAGGCTGCGCAGGATGGGATCCCCCGCCAACTGCCGCCGTACGTACTCGTTCAGCTGCCCTACGGACAGCACCCATTCGCCCATCATCCCTCCGCAGCCCGCAGGGTATTGGCCATCAGCATGGCAATGGTCATGGGCCCCACGCCCCCGGGCACGGGGGTGATGCGGCCCGCCACTTCCCGGACCTGTTCAAAGTCCACGTCCCCGCACAGGCTGCCGTCGGCGCAGCGATTCACCCCCACGTCGACGACGGCCGCCCCGTTTTTCACCATGTCCCGGGTGATGAAGCGGGGCCTGCCCACGGCGGCCACCAGGATATCCGCCTGCCGGGTGACGGCGGCCAGATCCCTTGTCTTTGAGTGGCACAGGGTCACGGTGCAGTTGGCCTGCAACAGCAGCAGCGCCACCGGCTTGCCCACGATGTTTGACCGGCCCACTACCACTGCATGGGCTCCCTCCAGGGGGACGCCGCTGTCCTTCAACAGCTCCATGATCCCGCTGGGGGTGCAGGGGGCGATGCCCGGGGCTCCGCTCAGCAGGGCGCCGGCATTCTCCACGTGAAAGCCGTCCACGTCCTTTTTGGGGTCGATGGCCTTCAGCACCACAGCTCCATCGATGTGCCTGGGCAGGGGCAGCTGCACCAAAATCCCATGCACCGCCTCGTCCCGGTTGGCCGCGTCGATGTGGGCCAGCAGCTCTTCCTGGGAGACCGCATCCGGCAGCCGGATTACCCGGGAACGGATGCCCACCGTTTCGCAGGCCCGTTCCTTGTTGCGGACATACACCTTCGAAGCGGGATCTTCCCCTGCCAGGATCACCGTCAAGCCGGGCTTTATCGTCATCCCGTCGACCCGTTCCCGCAGGGTTTCCTTGATGCGCTCCGCCAGCGCCTTTCCGTCCATGAGAACCGCGCTCATGTGCCCCATACCTCCTTCTCTTTGAGCAGGTCCATCCCCAACAGCGCCACCCCCACCGCGTTATCCCCGGAGAGGGCGGGCTGTCCCCAGTACACGTTCACCAAAGCGCCCCGCTTTTTCAATCGCCTTTCCAGGGTCCGGCGCAGGCGCACGGAGGCTGCCACCCCGCCCGTGATCAGGATGTCCCCCAGGCCGGTCCCGGCACAGCCCGCTTCGATCATCTTGCCCAGGCTGCGCTCCAAAAAAGAATAGAGTTCCGCTGCCACGGCCGACGGGGCGCTCCCCGACGCGATCATGCCTTTGATGCGGTTCTCCGCCCCCGACAGGCTGATATCCGCTCCCTTTGCTGCCGTGGGGACGGAGGGCCTTTGGGGTTCGGGTCCCGCCAGTTCCTCCAGCATGGGGCCTGCCGGGAATTCCAGCCCCAGCATCACGCCGATCCGGTCCACCAACTGCCCCGCATGCAGGTCCAGGGTGCCCCCGATGACGCGGATCTCCTTCAGATCATGCGTACACCGCAGCAGCTCGGTGGTGCCCCCGGACACGTGGAGCGCCATAAATTCGCCCACGGGCGCAAAGCCCGAGCCCAACAGAGCCGCCCTCAGATGGCCCTGTTGGTGGCTGGTTTCCAGCAGGGGCACTTTCAGCACGCTGGCCATGCATTGAGCCGCCATAAGCCCCGCCATGAACACGGGCATGTACGAACCCTCCACCGGCCGGGGCCGGCTGCTGACACATACCGCGCCGATGTCCACCGTCCCCGCTTTCTCCAGCGCTCGTCGGCTCAATTCCCCCAAATGCCCCACATGCTGAAACAGCGCTTCGCTCTGCCTGAGCCCTCGGTGGCCCGCCGGCACCTGGAGCAGGCGCCTTTCATCAGCATAAACCGCACCATCCCCCGCGATCGCCAGGGAGGTGCGGTAACAGCTGGTATCGATGCCCAGTACCGCCTTCATTCCTTTTCGGCACGGGCCATGCTGCCCAGCACGCCGTTGATGAAAGAAGGCGCCTTGTCCGTGGAATAGACATGGGCCAGGCTCACCGCCTCGCTGATCACCACACCCGGAGGCAGCTCCCCAAGGGAGAGCTCATAGGCGCCCAGGCGCAGAATCGCCAAGTCTACCCGGCCCAGACGCTCCAGCTTCCAGCCGGAGGTATAGCTCCCGATTCGCTTGTCCAGTTCTTCCGCGTCCCTGCGGACACCCTCCACCATCCTTTGGGTATAATCGTACTCGGGCTCTTCCGGCTTGATCTCGAGGATCCCGCCCACGGTTTCTTCGCCGCCGTCGCCGCCCATCTCCCATTCGTAGATCAACTTCATCGCGGCAGCCCGCGCCTGCCTTCTGTCCATCTGCGGCTCCTCGTCTCTTTATGTCCTTTTACCAGATGTCCTTTTCATTGAACTCCTCGTCCCTGTCCACGTCGGGGACCTCTTCATCGGAAATCTCCCCATCGGGGATCTCCTCGATGAAACCGGCGTTTTCGGCCTCGGGCAGGGGTTCGATATCGGATAGGGGTTCGATATCGGGTTCGGATTCAATCAAAGGTTCCAACTCCGGTTCAGGTTCCGGTTCCTGTTCCAATTCAGGCTCAGGCTCAAACCCAAGCTCGGGTTCCGGTTCGGGCTCAAGTTCGAGTTCGGGTATGGCGGCAGGCTCCGCCGTCTTGGCCCGCACGGGCAGTTCCGCCGGCGCCTCCTCGATGTGGCTTACCAGAACGACAACGTCCCGCACCGCAATGCCGGAATACTCCTCAATGAAGCTCTTGACGGAATGCTGCATCAGCATGGTCACGTTGGGGATGTGCACATCGCTGCGCACCGTCATGTCGATGTTCACCGAGATGGAATCCTCATGGTTGAGGATGGTGGTCCGGATCTTCTCCACCCCTTCCGTAGTGCCGATGGCCAGGCGCGCCAAAGTCTCCATGGCCTGCATGGATATGCGCACCGCACCGTTCTCGGTGGTCTGCAGCGAAACGCTGTCCTTGCCAGGCCTGGACTTCTGGCAGCAAGCCAGCATCATCAGTTTGATGGACCAGGCCAGCAGAAGCACCGCTGCCGCTACCAGGATGACGAGGGGCAAGGCCCCCTCCCCCAGCTGGATGGTATATCCGAAGAGGGAAAGCTTCAGCCCGGAACACAATGCGGATGCCAGCACGGCGATGACCACAAAGCCCAACAGGGCGTACAACCCCAAAAGCACCCTGTCCATTGTCCTCATTTTCGTTTTCATAGACAAACCTCCCTATCGCTCAGGCTCAGGTTTCTTCGAAGGGCTCTTCCGGCGCGGGCTCTTCCTCGCTTTTCTGCAGCAGGGCCCGCTGATGTTGTTCGATCTCGGCGGTGGTCTGCATCTCCCGCTTGAAACTGATGCCGTGCACCTGCACGTCCACCGTCTCGACGGTGAGCCCGCTCATGGTCTCCACCGCCTTCTTGATATTCTCCTGGATGTCCCGGGCGATATCCGGGATCGGGACCCCATAGTCGATGATGATGGATACCTGGATGCTCACCCGGTCCTCCGCCACCTCGACCTTAACGCCCCGGGTCAGGTTCCGGCTGGACTGACCGCGCCGGTTCAACAGATCCAGTACGCTGCCGCCGGGCCCCACCATGTTGGTCACGCCCTCTACTTCCGTCGCCGCAAGACTTGCAATGGTCGCTATCACGTCGGTGGCGAAAGTGACCGTTCCGTTCTCATTTGTGTTCAGTTGGACATTGGTTGGAAGATTATCACTCATGGGTAAAGCACCTCCCCGTATGGCGGCATTATACCAGATATTCGGCGATTATGCAACCGGTTCAAAAATGAACTATTTTGGCCGTTCTCTGCAATGATCTCCACCCGCTTTTCGACATGCTTCCCCGCTCCGGCCCTATTGACGGGCTCCCGGACGAGGTGTACAATGGGATTCGTAAAGGGGGAAAGACGGGATGCAAAGCCATTTTTATGCCTACATGGCCCGTATGAAATTCGTTCGGCGCTGGAACCTCCGGCGCAACACCCTGGCGGAAAACGACCAGGAGCATTCCCTGCAGGTGGCCATGATCGCCCACGCCCTGGCGGTGATCCGCAAAAAGCGCTACGGCGGGACGGTGGACCTGGAGAAACTGATGCTGCTGGCAGTGTACCACGAGGCCCCCGAAGTCATTACCGGGGACGTAGCCACACCCATCAAGTACTTCAATCCCGGCATCAAGGACGCCTTCAAGGATATCGAGCGCATTGCTGCCGAAAAACTGCTGAGTTATCTGCCCCAGGACCTGCAGGACGCCTACGGGCCCCTGCTGATCCAGGACGAAAGCACGCCGGAATGGCGTCTCATGAAAGCCGCGGACCGCATCTGCGCTTACCTCAAATGCGTGGAAGAGGAAAGCTACGGAAACAATGAGTTTACTTCGGCCAAAGAGAGTATCCTTTCCTCCATCAAGGGGCTGGGCGTGCCCGAGACAGAAGATTTCCTGCGGGAATTCGCCCCCAGTTTCGCCCTGCCGCTGGACGCGCTGAATTAAAAGAGGGCTACATCTTCAGCCGTTTGGTCTCTTCGTCCACACCGGTCACGTGGGTGTAGCCCGTGGATTCCGAGGGCAGCCCCCGCTTTTTCAGCTTGCCGTCCGCCAGCGCCTTGATCAGGGAGTACAGCACCCCGCACACGGGGACGCACACCAGCATGCCCACCAGGCCGAACAGGCCGCCTCCCACCAGGATGGAAAAAAGCACCCCCAGGGAAGAGAGACCGGTGGTATTGCCCAGCACCTTGGGGCCGATAAAGTTGCCGTCCACCTGCTGCAGCACAAAGATGAAAATCACGAAAATCAGGCACTTGATGGGGCTTTCGATCAGGATCAACAGGGCGCTGGGGATGGCGCCGATAAAAGGTCCGAAGTAGGGGATGATGTTGGTCACCCCAACGATTACGCTGATCAACAGGGTATACGGCAGTTTCAGCAGGGTCATGCCCACAAAGCACAGCACCCCGATGATGGAGGAGTCCAGGATCTTGCCCACGATGAAGCCCTTGAACATTCTGTTGGTCTGCCGGGCTACCCCCAGGATTTTGTTGGCTTGGGGCGTGCGAACGAATGCGAACAGCAATTTCTTCATCCGGCCCACCAGTTTTTCCTTGGCGGCCAGCAGGTACACCGACACGATCAGGCCGATGACGAAATTGTAAATGAACCTGCCCACCCCCATGACCCCGGAGGTCAGGGTGCCCACCAGGCGCCCGATATCATTCCGGAAAAAGGAACGGATGGTGCTCTCCGCTTGCTCGATGATGCCGGTGACCGTGTTGTGAATGTCGGGGTTCATCTCCATCAGGGGCGTCACCCATTCCTCGACGGCGGCGATATACACGTCCACGTTGGATATCATGGTGCGCAGGGTGTCCACCAGCTGGGGGATGATCATGCCGATCATGAAGCCCAGAATGGCAAGCAGCAACAGCAGGGAAAGCATAATGGCAGCGCCCCGGGTCAGGCGCTTTCTGAGGGTTCCGCTCTTCCCCGGGATCCGGTTGAACCAGCGGATCAGGGTGTCCATCACCGGGTTCAGCAGGTAGGCCACCACCACCCCGGTCATGATGGGAGACAGGATATCCCCCACCTTCTGGAACAGCTCACACATCTCATTCCAGCGGTACAGCAGGAAAAATGCAAAAATGGAGCACACGATGATCAGAAAGATCGTGACGCCCCAGTTCAGGTATGTCCTGTATTTGTCTTTGACCATTGTCCCACCCCCTCGCCATGCCAAACGCTTCCTTTATGCGTACACGATACACGAAAAAGCCGGCTCTGTCAACCTTTCCACGGCATGTTCAGGACCGGATTTTCGCGTTCCCCAACAAGATTTTAGCGATTTTCGCGTTCTGCAATCCTGCCCTTGATTTTCTTTTCATTCCTATGGTATAATGTTACATGTGATAAGATCATATTAACTTTTGTCCCTTGCCCCCCTCAAGGGGGAGAATAAAAGAGGAGGTCATACCCATGAAGAAACTCGTCGCACTGTTGCTCACCCTGCTCCTGGTACCGGTCATGATCCCTGCCATGGCTGAAGGGCCCACCCTGCGGATCGCGGTGGACACCAACGCCTCTGCCGATGGCCTGAGGGCCGTCATTGAGAAGGCCAGGGAGGACATCGGCGTCAACGTGGAGGTGGAGATCCGCCCCGGCGGAGACGAGGGAGACAACCTGGTCAAAGCCTGGATCGCCGCCGGCGAGGTACCAGACCTTTTGTATTACAACTCCGGCTCCAAGCTGCTGGAGATGGATCCCGCCAATAACTTCGTGGACCTCACCGCCTATCCCCACATCGTGGATCGCCTGGCGGATTCCTTCAAGGGCGCCGTCACCGTGGGCGACGCCGTGTACGGTGTGCCCCTCACCTCCTCCCAAGCGGGCGCGATACTGTACAATAAGGTGATCTACGAAGAACTGGGCCTGGAAGTGCCTGCCAACTGGCAGGAATTCCTGGACAACTGCAAAGCCTGCGCCGACGCCGGCTATTACGGCCTGATCGGCACCTTCGGCACCAGCTGGAGCTCTCAGGTGCTCTTCCTGGGCGACTACTATAACGTGGTCACCGGCTATCCCACCTTCGCCGCCGATTTCGAGGCGGGCACTGCCAAGTACGCCATCACCCCCTCCGCTGTGCGCTCCTTCGAGAAGTACACCGAGGTCATCCCCTATTACAACCCCGACTACGTGGTAGCCACCTATGAGGACGGCGTAGAGTACCTGGCCGAGGCCAAGGGCGCCCACTGGATCATCCTGACCCAGGCCCTGCAGAACATCGACTCCCTGTACGGCCGGGAGACAGTGGACGAGATCGGCGTCTTCTGCGTGCCCGCAGATGACGGCAACAACGGCTTGACCGTCTGGGTCGCCAACGGCATCTATGTCAACAAGAACGGCGCCCATGTGGATGAGGCCATTAAATTCATCGAATATTACATCAGCGATGCCGCCCTGGACGTTTATGCCAACACCCTGTTGGCCAACGGCCCCTTCTGCATCAAGGGCTATCAGATGGGCGACAACGCCTATGCCGCCGTAGCCAAGGACATGCAGGCCTACTTCGACGCCGGCACCACCTACGTGGCCCAGGAATTCGAATGCGCCATCAAGGGCGCCAACTGTGAATCCATTTGCATCGAGGTGGGCACCGGCGCCATCAGTGCCGAGGAAGCCGCCGCGATCTACGACGACGACTGCTACAAGATGGCCGTCCAGCTTGGCTTCAACTGGGACTAGTCCCATAAAGTCCGGGCAGCGCCGCAGGGACCTGCGGCGCTGCCGACCCATTTGATAAAGGGGGGCTGCAAATGGCCAGACAGACGGCCAGCATACAAAAGGCGGAAGCGAGCATCTACTCCTACTGGTTCCTCGTTCCGGCCTTTTTCATTTTCGTCATTTTCTTTGTGATCCCGACGGCGATCTCCCTCTATTTCAGCATGACGGTGTGGAGTTTCGACAGCTCCACTTTCTGCGGCTTCGACAACTACAAAATGTTCTTCTCGGAGTACGCCCTCACCATCGGCATCAAAAACACCTTCATCTACGCCTTTCTCACCAGCGGCTCCAAGGTGGTTCTGGCCTTCCTTATCGCCGTTTTTTTGACCGGCAAGATCCGGACCCGCAATGTTCTGCGGTCCATCGTCTTCTTCCCCAACCTGGTGTCCACCGTGGCGGTGGGCATCGCCTTCAAAGCCATCCTCCACCCCACCAAGGGCTACATCAACCAGTTCATCAACCTCTTCGGCTTATCCTCGGTGGACTGGCTGGGCAACCGCTCCCTGGCCCTGTTCTCGGTGGCAGCGGTAGACATTTGGAAGGGTCTCAGCATCGCCACCGTCATCTACGTGGCGGGCATCGCCTCCATCGACCACAGCTATTACGAGGCTTCCTCCATCGACGGCGCCAGCCGCTGGCAGACCCTGCGATACGTCACCATCCCCCTCACCGCCGCCTCCCGCAACACCGTCATCATCCTCTCGTTGATCGGCGGCTTGCGCTCCTTTGAACTGATCTGGACCATGACCGCCGGCGGACCCGGCTTCGCCTCCGACGTCATGCCTTCCATCATATACAAGCAGTACACCCAGGGCTTCTTCGGGTTGTCCACAGCGGGCAACGTCATCCTGCTGGTGATGATCAGCATCGTCATCTTCCCGCTGCAGAAATTGTTGAGCAAAAGTGAGGAGGCCATGCGATGAAGATGAAAAAGAGAAATCCGGGATCTCTCGCTGCAGAAATCATCGGCTGGATCGTGGCTGTCTCCCTGTTCGTTCTGCCCTTCCTGTTCGTAGCCTTCAACTCCCTGAAGGATCGAAGGGGGGCCAACAAGCTGAATTTCACCCCGCCCGATGTCTTCCACTGGGAAAACTATGTCGAGGTCATCCGGAACAACCGCTACCAGATCCTCACCGCCTTCAAAAACAGCGCCGAGATCACCTTCTTCAGCCTGATCGTACTGGTGGGCTGCAGCGCCATGGCGGGCTACATCATCCAGCGCCGGCGCACCCGGGTCACGGCAGCGGCCAACAAACTGCTGTTGGTGGGGCTCATGGTCCCCGTATCCATCCTGCCCACCATCTGGCTGCTCAGGAGCCTGAACATCTACAAGACCTTGTTTTCCATGGTCATGATCGAGTCGGCCCTCAACCTGCCCTTCACCATCATGTTGTACCGGGGCTTCATGGACACCATCCCCACCGAACTGGAAGAGGCGGCCTGGATCGACGGCTGCAACAAGTGGGCGGTGTTCAGCCGCATCATCTTCCCGCTGCTAAAGCCCGTCACCTCTACGGTGATCATCCTGAACGCGGTCACCATCTTCAACGACTTCACCAACCCCCTGTACTTCTATCCCAGCAACGCCAATGTCACCGTGCAGCTCACCATCTACAACTACATCAGCCAGTTCCAGTCATCCTACAACCTGCTCTTTGCAGACGTCATCCTGATCACCCTGCCCATGCTGCTGCTGTTCATCATCTTCAACAAGCGCATCATCTCAGGCATGGTCTCCGGGGCGGTCAAGGGGTAAACAACATCCAAAAATCAGGAGGTTTTTATGCAGATCACCAGACTCCAATGCGACTACATGGATCGTCCCCTGGGCTTCGACTTCCATCGGCCTACCCTGAACTGGGTCGCGGAAACGGAGGGCCTGGACAAGCGCCAGAGCGCCTTCCAACTGCAGGTGTCCCTGGACCCGGCCTTCGGAAATATCCTGTACGACACCGGAAAGGTGCTTTCGGATCAAAGTATAGGCTTCCGGCTGCCCCTGTCCCTCGCCCCCTGTACGCGCTACCATTGGCGGGTAAAGGTCTACGATGAAGCAGGTCAGGAGAGCCCTTTCTCCGAGCCTTCCTGGTTCGAGACGGGGCGCTATGACAAGCCCTGGCAGGCCAAGTGGATCGGCTTCGACCGGGACTTTCCCCAGTTGCGCAAGAGCTTTCAGGTCGCCAAGCCCGTGCGCCGGGCCCGGGCCTATGCCAGCGGCGTGGGGCTGTACCGGCTCTTCCTCAACGGCGAGCCGGCTTCCGACGAGCTCTTGACCCCGGGCTTCAACGCCTACGACCTGTGGATCCAGTACCAAACCTACGATCTGACGGACAAGCTGGTCCAGGGGCAGAACGTCATCGGCTCCTGGCTGGGCAACGGCTACTACAAAGGCCGGGTCAACTGGCCCGGTATCCCGGAGCGCCGCTGCATCTACGGCGACAAGCTGGGTCTGATCCTGGAACTGGACATCGAATACACGGACGGCACCCGGGACCTGGTCCTCACCGACGAGAGCTGGGAAGCCACGACCAGCCCCTACCTGCGCACCGAGATTTACGACGGCGAAGTCTTTGACGCCCGCCTCTACGACGAGGACTGGTGCAAAGTTTGCGGCAGCGGCGAGAGGGCCCAGGCGGTGGACATCGACAAGTCTCTGCTGCAGGCCCGGCGGAGCATCCCCGTCAAAGCCATGCACGCCCTGCCCGCCATCGAAAAGATCCTGACCCCCGCAGGGGAACAGGTCTTCGATTTCGGCCAGAACATCGCAGGCATCCTGGAAGTTAAGATCGACGCGCCCGAGGGCACCCGCATCCTGTTCCAGTTCGGGGAGGCCCTTACCGCCCAAGGCAATTTCTACCGGGAGAATATGCGAACCGCTCTGGCGGAGGCGATCTACATCTCCGACGGCAAAGCCAGGATCTACACGGAGCACTTCACCTTCCACGGTTTCCGCTACCTCAAGGTCACCGGACACGATCTGCCCCTGGAAGCCGTCACCGCACACGCCATCTACTCCGCCATGGCTACCATAGGCAGTTTCCGGTGCTCCGAGGAGCGGGTCAATCAATTGTTCCGCAACGCCCTGTGGAGCCAACGGGGCAACTTCGTGGACGTCCCCACCGACTGCCCCCAGCGGGACGAGCGCATGGGCTGGACCGGGGATGCCCAGGTCTTCTGCCCCACCGCCTGCATGAACATGGACAGCGACGCCTTTTTCCGCAAATACCTGTACGACATGAAGCTGGAACAGGGCGTGTCAGGTTATGTCCCCGTGGTCATCCCAAACTTCATCCGGGATTCCGGGATCTGGAACTTCACCACCACCGGCTGGGCGGATGCCGCCGTGCTGATCCCCTGGTATCTGTACCTGTATTACGGAGACAAAGCGGTCCTGGAGGACCAGTACGACAGCATGAAAGCCTGGGTGGACTACATGCGGGAACAGGACGTGGAGGGTGTGGACCTGTACCAGGGTTTTCACCTGGGGGACTGGCTGGCCCAGGACACCAAGGATCCGGACAACCTCTTCGGCCTCACCCCCACCACCCTGGTAGCCACGTCTTACTATGCCTGGTCCGCCGAACTGCTCTCCCGGGTCGCCGGACTGCTGGAGAAGCCCGAGGACGAGGCTTTCTATGCCGATCTGGCCCGGCGGGTGCGCAGCGCCTTCCGGAAGGAATTCGTGTCCGAGAGCGGCCGGGTCAGCTCCGAAACCCAGACCGCCTACCTCCTGGCCCTCAACATGGACATGCTGCTGCCCGGGCAGCGGGAAAAAGCGTCGGAATGCCTGGCGGAACGACTGGAGATCGACCGGTTCAAGCTGACCACCGGCTTCCTGGGCACGCCTTACCTGTGCCCCGTGCTGTCCGAATGCGGGTTGAACGAATATGCCTACAGGCTGCTGATGCAAAGCGAATGCCCCAGCTGGCTGTACGAGGTGGACATGGGCGCCACCACCATCTGGGAGCGCTGGAACTCGGTGCGCCCCGACGGCTCCTTCGGCCCGGTGAGCATGAACTCCCTGAACCATTACGCCTTCGGCGCAGTGTGCGAGTGGCTGTACCGGTACGTGGCGGGCATCAATCCCGACCCCAAGCAGCCCGGCTACAAGCATGTGGTCATCCGGCCCCGGGTCCACGACACCCTGGGCTTCGCACGGGCTTCCATCCAGACCGTCCACGGCAAGGTGGAAAGTGCCTGGACCCTGGACGGAAGCGAGCTCACCCTGACCATCCACATTCCCTTCAACGCAACCGCCGAAATCTGGCTGCCCGACGCCGAAGGGCAGACGATCTTGCTGGACGGCGTTCCTGCAACGCCCCAGGAAGCCCGGGAGGGCTGCGCCATCTTCCGCTGCGGCAGCGGGCAGCGCAGTTTCCGCTATACGGTCAGCGGGGACACGGTGCACAAAGAGATTGTGGAAAAAGCCGCCCCCCTGTTCTGATCCCAGCCCGAATGCAGGGAGCCGGAGCGCAGTTCCGGCTCCTTTTGCGCAGGAACGATAGGGCAACACGCTCGGGCTCCACGCTCACCTTGTCCCACCCCTTGAACCATGGTACAATCACTTTATCTTCGCCCCGGGGGGATGTATCTTGCCACTTGTCGATGTAAACGCCATGCTGGCCGCAAGGGAAGAGCGGGCCCGCTTGCAGAAGGCGCTGCTCCGTCGATTTTCCAAGCCTCTCATCTGCTTTACCCTGAACATCCCGGGTCCCCTCAAGAGCGACCCGGAAATCTGCAGGGCTTTCCACCGGGGCGTCAAGCTGCTGCGGAATCGTTTCACCATCCTCCACGAAGCTCTGTCCCTGCTGGATACGGGCTGTGAGGCCATCTTTGTGGTGGAGGGGGATCCCGTTCGTCTCAAAATCCAGTGCATGGCCATCGAAGAAGCGGACGAAACGGGCCGCCTCTACGACCTGGACGTGCTGGACAATGAAGGCCGCAAGCTTGACCGCCCCCATCCCCGAACCTGCCTGATTTGTTGCAAGCCCGCCCACGAATGCGCCCGCAGCAGGGCCCACAGCATAGAAGAATTGTTCCGTCGCTGCATGGACATCCTGCGCCGGGACAGGCAACGGGACACGGCCCGGCACATCGCCCAACTGGCCCAGCGCGCCCTGCTCTTCGAGGCGGCGGTGGGGCCCAAGCCCGGGCTGGTGGACAGGCTGGACAACGGCGCCCATGACGACATGGACTTTTTCTCCTTCCTGCGCGCCGTCCCCGTTCTATCCCCCTATTTTGAGGAGGCTGCCCTGATCGGCATGAACAACGGGCCAAAGGACCTGTTCCCCCTCCTTGCTGAGGCGGGCATGCGGGGAGAGGAAGCCATGTTCAGGGCTACCGGGGGGGTCAATACCCACAAGGGCGCCATCTTCTCCATGGGCCTTCTGTGCGCCGCGACGGGAAAACTCTACGCCGCCGGAAAACCCTTTGCCCCGGATCCCGCCTTTTCCCTGTGCGGACATATGGTGGAAGATGCCGTAAAAACCCACTTTGAAGGACTGACCCCGGAAAACGCCGCCACCGTGGGAGACAGGCTGTACCTTGCCCACGGGATCACGGGGGTGCGGGGCATGGCAGCGGCAGGTTTCCCCGCCGTGACCAAAGTGGCGCTCCCCAAACTGCGCCGGGGGCTCTCCATGGGCCTCTCCCTCAACGACGCTGCCTGCGGCACGCTCCTCTCCCTCCTGTGTGTGGTCCCCGACACCGTGTTCATCGGCCGCTCTTCCCTCTCCCGCTGGCAGGCCCTGGCAGCGGAACTGTCCGAACTGCTCAGCGAGCAGCCCTTCCCCGGCCCGGAGCAACTTGACCGCCTGAACCAGTCCTTCGTATCAGAAGGCCTGAGCCCCGGAGGCTGCGCCGACCTGCTGGCCCTTACCCTCTTCGCCCACTTTGCAGAAACCCAAGGATGTTAAGCCATCCTTCTTGCATCCACCACCAAAGCTTAATGGGATTTCGCTGCAAAAGCTATTGACAAATCTCTTGTAAGGGAGTAAAATATTTACTGTTGTCGGTTTTATGCGCCATTAGCTCAGTTGGTAGAGCACCTGACTCTTAATCAGGGTGTCCAGGGTTCGAGTCCCTGATGGCGTATTCCCCCCAAATTATCAGGGGGGCTTTTTTATTCGGAAAGACAGCAGTATCCGGTGCTATGCCTGGGTTTCACAAGGGAGGTTCCATAGCGATAGAGCCGTGTTTTCAGCGCCTTATTCCGCTCTGTGAAACCGGCAACACCGTTCCCGGTAAATGCGCCCCAAAAAACATTTGTTCCACATATTTCTCGTTGATTTTTGGCCACACTGCCGGTTCTTTTTGAAATTTCTTCTTTACAATCCCTTCTTCATCATGTATAATTACACCATACGGACACTTGTCCGATTATTGGTAAGGAGGAAATCCCCATGAAAAAACTTCTCACTCTCGTTCTGGCCCTGGTACTGGCTCTGGCCCTGGCCTCCAGCGCCTCGGCGCTGACCATCGCCTTCTCCCAGATTGGTCAGGAATCCGACTGGCGTACCGCCAACACCGACGACGTCTGCAGCGCCATCGAGGCCGAGGGCTGGACCCTGGTGTATGACGACGCCCAGCAGAAACAGGAAAACCAGATCAAAGCACTGCGCAACTTCATCACCCAAGGCGTCGACTACATCCTGTTCACCGGCGTGGTGTCCACCGGCTGGGAAGAGGTGCTGACCGAGGTCAACGAGGCCGAGATCCCGCTGATCCTGTTGGACCGCATCCCCGACTGCGCCGACGTCATCGACTACAAGGTCGCCTTCGGCGGCGACTTCGTCGAGGAAGGCCGCCGCATGGCCCGCTGGACCGGCGAGTACATGAAGAGCATCGGCCGCGGCGAGGAAGAGATCAATGTGGTCATGCTGGAAGGCACCACCGGCTCCGACGCCCAGATCGGTCGCAGCAACGGCATCCTGGAGTGCCTGCCCGAGTATCCCAACCTCAAACTGGTGGCCCAGCAGTCCGGCAACTTCACCCGCGCCGAAGGCCAGGCTGTCATGGAAAGCTTCCTGAAATCCATCGACAAGATCGACGTGCTGCTGGCCCAGAACGACGACATGGGCCTGGGCGCCATCGACGCCATCAAAGCCGCCGGCCTGGTACCCGGCAAGGACATCATCATCGTGGGTTGCGACTCGGTGAAGGCCGCCTTTGACGCCATCGTTGCGGGCGAGATGAACTGCACCGTGGAGTGCACCCCGCTGTACAGCCCCTTCGTCATCCAAGCCATCAAGAACCTGGAAGCCGGTCAGGAGTACGACAAGACCGTCGTCCACCCCGAAGAGGGCGTGTTTGACTGCGTGGGCGGCATCGAGTGCGGCGTCACCTCCATCCTGGCGGCGGACGTCATCGACCAGCGCGTCTACTAATTTCATCGCATCGGTATCGGTCTATGTGCAGGGCGGGCGCCAGTTCGCCCTGCATTCCTGTAAGGGAGTGATTTTGTTGCCTGAACAAAGCTTACTGGATATGCGGGGCATCGAGATCCAGTTCCCCGGCGTCAAGGCATTGGATAAAGTGGATTTTACCTTAGAGGCGGGAGAAGTGCACGCCCTGCTGGGGGAGAACGGCGCCGGCAAATCCACCCTGATCAAATGCCTCACCGGCGTCAACCACATGGATGCGGGGGTCATCCGCCTGGAGGGGCGGGAGATCCGGCCCGCCAGCCCCCAACAGGCCATCGCAGAGGGCATCTCCACCGTCTTCCAGGAGATCAACCTGTGTCCCAACCTGACGGTGGCGGAAAACATCTTCGTAGGCCGGCAGCCCATGCGGCGCGGCCAGATCAATTGGAAAGAGATCGAGCGCCGCGCCGCCGAACTGATGGCCCGCTTCCGCCTGGACATCGACGTCACGCGGCCCCTTTCCTATTATTCCACCGCGGTGCAGCAAATGGTCTCCATCGCCCGGGCCGTGGATATCAAGGCCAGGATCCTGATCCTGGACGAGCCTACCTCCTCCCTGGACGACAACGAAGTGCAGCTGCTGTTCGAGGTCATGCGGGACCTGAAGGCTTCGGGCATGGGCATCATCTTCATCACCCATTTCCTGGACCAGGTCTTCGCCGTGTCCGACCGCATGACCATCCTGCGGAACGGCCGCCTGGTGGGCACCTTTGGCGTGGAGGAGATCACCAAGCTGGAGCTGGTCACCCACATGATCGGCAAGGACATGGACGTCATCTTCAACCTGAAGCGGGCCGAAGTCAAAGAGGACGCCCCTTACACCCTCACAGCCACCAACATCGGCGCCCCCGGCAAAATCGACGACATCTCCATCACCCTCAAGGAAGGGGAACTGATGGGTTTCGCGGGGCTATTGGGCTCCGGCCGAACCGAGACCGCCGAGCTCCTCTTCGGGGCCGAGCGCATCAGCAAGGGCAGCATCCAGGTGAAGGGCGAAACGGTGAATTTCCGCAACCCCTTGGACGCCATCGAAAAGCACCTCGCCTTCTGCCCGGAAGACCGCAAGCGGGACGGCATCATCGCCGACCTTTCCGTCCGGGAAAACATCATGCTGGCGGTACAGGCCCGGCGCGGCTTCCTGCACCCCATGTCCAGGCAAGAGCAGAACGAGTTGGCGGACAAGTACATCCAGGCCCTGGGCATCGCCACCCCCGACGCCGAGAAGAAGACCGGGGAACTATCCGGCGGCAATCAGCAAAAGGTGATCGTAGCCCGGTGGATGGCCACCACCCCCGACGTGCTCATTTTGGACGAGCCCACCCGGGGCATCGACGTGGGCGCCAAGGCCGAGATCCAGCGCCTGATGCTGTCGATGTGCGGCGAGGGCGTGTCCATCCTGTTCATCAGTTCCGAGCTGGACGAGATCATCCGGTGCTCCAACCGCATCGTGGTCATGCGGGACCGCAAGAAGGTGGCGGAGATCGACGGCGGGACCTGTACCCAGCAGACCATCCTGGGGATCATCGCCGAGGGCGCGGGAGGTGAGGCCGTATGAAACGCAAAAAAATCGATCTGTCCGCACTGATGCAGAGCAAGGTGACCTGGGCGGTCATCGCCGAGATCCTGATCCTGCTGGTATGCCTGTGCATCCGCCCGGATTTCTTCAGCATCAGTTACCAGCCCAGCACGGGCATGCTGTACGGCAGCCTGATCGACATCCTCAACCGCTCTGCCGAGATCACCATCATCGCCATGGGCATGACCCTGGTCATCGCCCTGGGCGGCACGGACCTGTCCGTTGGCGCCCTGGTAGCGGTGTCCGGCGCCTTTGCCCTGAAATTCCTGCGCTGGGACGTGACCGTCTACAACACACCCGGCGATTACACCGTCATGCCCTTCATCGTCGTGCTCCTGGTACCCCTTTTGGTATGCCTCATCATGGGCCTGTTCAACGGTTTCATGATCGCTAAGATCGGCATGCAGCCCATCATCGCCACCCTGATCCTCATGGTGTGCGGCCGGGGCGTGGCCCAGATCCTCACCAACGGCAAGCAGTTCACCACGGGCTATTCTCCCTTCCGCGTCATCGGACAGGGCAGCTTGTTTTACCTGCCCATGCCCGTCATCATCAGCATCGTGGTGGTGGCCGCCGTGGTCCTGTTCACCCGGAAGACCGCCTTCGGCACCTTCGTGGAATCCGTGGG
>JAAYOH010000036.1 GCA_012520375.1 Clostridiales bacterium | reverse complement strand
GGATGAAAAAACGTCGTTCTATGTTGATTATCAAGGGAATCATGTCACGGGACGCCGATTCGAATATGCGGGGGAATGGGAAAATGGACTGGCGATTGTTTGCGAGAAAGGGATAGACAAGTATGGAATAATGAACAGATCGTTTGAATATGTTGTTGATCCTGTATATGAATGTATTGAAAATGTAGTATATCTGGATGTGGAGGATGGCGAATACAAGTCCGGAAAATTTTATAGACTATATACTGAATATGGGCCTGACAGGTATGAATCGGGACTGTATTCACAGATAGACGGGTTAATCATCGATTGCGATTTGATGTTTATTTGTGCGCTAGAAACAGGGGAATGGTATGCCCAAGACGATAAAGACAGAGGGAATATTTATAATGACAAAGGAGAAATAATAAAGGCGGACGTTCCATTTGCGGATATTCCAGAATGGGTGGAATGAATAGACGTCTTACTTTTGCCTGATGATAGATGGAAATCAGCCATCCAGGCAGAAGTCACACGTCGCGGGCAGCTATGAAGTAGGTACCCCCTTCTTTTCCGGATCAAAAGGATTTCTTCCCCTGTCCTGCAGGATTTTCCCCCGCAGGACGCGAATACGAATCCATTCTGTCATTCCGGAGGGATATCATGGACTATCTTTTTGCCGCAAGTCAGCTCCTCCCGGAGCTCACGGAGATCTACAGGGCTTTCCACCGTATCCCCGAACCCTCCTGGAAGGAAGTCAAAACCCACGGCCTGATCCGTACATACCTCGAGGCCCTTGACATCGACTATGAGGCGCCCGCCCCCAATATCACCCTGGCTGCCGTCGGGCAGGGAAAGAAGACCCTGGGATTCCGGGCGGATACCGACGCCCTGCAGCTCACGGAAAAGACCGGGCTGCCCTTCGCCTCCACCCATCCCGGGCTCATGCACGCCTGCGGCCACGACGCCCACATCGCGGTGCTTCTGGGCGCCGCCAAACTGCTGAAGGCCCGGGAAAATGAGCTGACAGGCCGGGTCCGGTTGATTTTTCAACCCGCCGAAGAAGGGGAACTGGGTGCCCAGGCGGTGATGGACACGGGCCTGATCGACGACCTGGATGCGGTGTACGCCCTCCACGTGTGGAGTTCCTATCCCGCCGGAGAAATGCGGGTTTCCCCCGGAGGCGTAGCGGCCAGCTGCGATATGTTTACCCTGAAAATCCACGGCCGCTGTGGGCACGGCGCCATGCCGGAACAGGCCCTGGATACCATCGTGTGCGCAAGCCAGCTGATCCTGCAGCTGCAGACCATCGTCTCCCGCTTCACCTCCCCCATGGACCCGGTGGCCCTGACCATCGGCAGCTTCCACGCGGGCACCCGCTGCAACATCATCGCGGGGGAAGCGGTGCTGGAAGGCACCATCCGCACCTTCGACCCCGAAACCTACAAAAAAGTACACGCGCTCTTTGACCGCATGGTGGAAAGCTGTTGCCATGCCTGCGGCTGCACGTTCGACCTGGACATGCGCCCCGCCTGCCCGGTCACCTGGAACGACGAAGAACTGGCCGCCATCGCCCGGGCCGCGGCAGGCAAGGTCCATCCCGATGGAGCGCTTCCCGATCTCCCCTCCGCCCTGGGAGACGACATCGCCGAGTACGCCGCCATCGCCCCCGTGTGCTACATCAAGCTGGGCGTAAGGAATGAGGCGATAGGCGCTTGCCACCCCCACCACAGCGAGTTCTTTCGCATCGACGAAACCGCCCTGCCCGTGGGCGCAGCCTGGTTGTACCAGATCGCCCGGGACTGGCTGGCAAAGCAGACCTGACCCCGGGCGACGTATTCCCTGTTATATCCTTTTTTACAGGCATCTAAGCGGTCACGATCTTGCTCTCCGCCTGCAGGCCCAGTTTTTCCACGGCCTCTTCCCTCATCTTGTATTTCAGGATCTTTCCCGCCGCATTCATGGGGAAGCTCTCCACGAAATCAAAGTACCGGGGGCATTTTTGCTTGGCCATGTTTGCCAGGCAGAAAGCTTTCAGTTCCTCTGCGCTCACGTCGCTTCCCTTCCGGCGGACGATGCTGGCCATGATCTGCTCTCCGTATTGCCGGTCGGGCACCCCGATGACCTGGACGTCTTGCACGCCCGGATGGGTATACAGGAAGTCTTCGATCTCTTTGGGGTAAATATTTTCTCCGCCCCGGATGATCATGTCCTTGATGCGGCCGGTGATCTTGAAATTGCCTTCTTTGGTGCGCCGTGCCAGATCCCCGGTGTGCAGCCAACCTTCGGCATCGATGGCAGCCTCGGTAGCCTCCGGCATTTTGTAGTAGCCGCGCATGATGTTGTAGCCCCGGGCCACGAACTCTCCGTCTGTCTCATCGGGCAGTTCTACGCCGGTCTCCGGATCCACGATCTTGCATTCCACCCCGTAGATGGGGCTCCCCACCGTATTCACCCGAACCTCCAGGGAATCGGTGCTCCTGGACATGGTGCATGCCGGGGATGACTCGGTCTGCCCGTATACGATGACGATCTCCCGCATGTTCATCTTGTCCGCCACGTCCTGCATCACCTTCACCGGGCAGGGGCTGCCCGCCATGATGCCGGTGCGCACATGGGAGAAATCGGTCTTGGGGAAGTCGGCGTGCTCCATCATGGCGATGAACATGGTGGGCACACCCTGGAAAGCCGTGATCTTCTCGGAGTTGATGCACTCCAGGGAGAGCTTCGGGGAGAAAGCCGGGATGGGACAGAGGGTGACCCCGTGGGTCATGGCGGCGGTCATGGCCAGCACCATACCGAAACAGTGGAACATGGGCACCTGTATCATCATCCGGTCCGCCGTGGACAGGTCCATGCAGTCGCCGATGGCTTTGCCGTTGTTCACCACGTTGTAGTGTGTGAGCATGACCCCCTTGGGGAAACCAGTGGTGCCCGAGGTGTACTGCATATTGCACACATCGTCGGGTTTCACCTGGGACGCCATCTCCAACACCCGCTCCAGGGGCACCTCCCGGGCCATATCCATCGCTTCTTCCCAGGTATGGCAGCCCTTCAGCTCGCAGTCCACCGTCACCACGTTGCGCAGCCTTGGCAGGCGCTTGCTCTTCAGGGCGCCGGGCTCGCAGTCCGACAGCTCCGGACACAGCTGGCTGATGATCTCCAGATAATTGGAATCTTTGTGTCCGTTGATCATCACCAGGGTATGGGTATCGGATTGGCGCAGCAGGTATTCCGCCTCGTGGATTTTATACGCCGTGTTCACCGTCACCAGTACGGCCCCGATCTTGACGGTAGCCCAGAAGGTGATATACCACTGGGGCACATTGGTGGCCCAGATCGCCACGTGGTCCCCCTTCCCTACCCCCATGGCCAGGAGCGAGCGGGCAAAGTGGTCCACGTCGTCCCGGAACTGGCTGTAGGTACGGCTGTAGTAATGGGTGATGTACTTGAAAGCGGGCTGGTCGGGGAACTCCCGCACCATCCGGTCCAGCACATCGGAGAAGGTCATGTTCAAAAGGCCCTCTTTTTTCCATACGTACTTGCCGCGGTGGCGGTCGTCGTCGATGAGCACGTGGCGTTCCACGAAATCGCTCATGTAGTTGGCGAACTGAGGGAACACCACGCCGGCGTCCTCCAGGTCAGGCGCCCACCGCTTCACCCATTCCAGGGAGACGTAGCCGTCATAGCCCGCTTCGGTGAGGGCGGAAAGCATCTCCCGTACGGGTATATCTCCGTCCCCCAGCATGTGGTATTTCAGCTGCCCATCCACCATGGAGGAGTCTTTGATGTGGGTGTATTTGATGTAGTCTCCCAGGTTTTCCACCGTCTCCCGGGGGGATTCCCCGAAAAAGCGGTACGGATGGTGCATATCCCACAGGGCCGCCACATTGGGGGCGTCCACCGCGTCCAGCAGGGCGCGCAGGCGCTTTGTATCCGCGTATACGCCATTGGTCTCCACAAGCAGGGTAACGGGAACATCCCGGAAGCGCTCCGCCAGTTTTTTCAGTTGGTGGGTTATCTTCCCATCATCCACTTCTCCGGTGACATGGGGTTCCCGGTCTGCCAGGATGCGGATGTATGGGGTGCCCAGTTTCTCCGCCAACCCCACGTACCGTTCAATTTCGTATAGCGTATCCGGCAGCTGATCCTCGAATTTCAGGGCGTTGCCCGTGGACAAGCAGGGGATTTCCAGCCGGAGCTGGCGCAGTTTGGCCGCCGTCTTTTCGATCCTGTCCGGCACGAAGGGGGCGGCATTGTAGGCATACAATTCCCGCCCCAGGCCCCGCACCTCGATGCCGTCGAAGTGAAAGTCCTTCGCCATGGAATACACGTCGCTCCAACCAAAGTCCGGACATCCCAGGGTAGAAAAGGCAATTTTCATAGGGGTTTCTCCTTTTTTTCTTATTCAAGTCCCTGAGCAAAAGAAAGTCTCCTCTTTCGCTCATGAAAGACGGAGACTTGTATCCGCGGTACCACTTTCCTTGTCATCCAGGATGACCACTCTGCCGCAGCCGGTTGTACCCGAGTGCGCGTCCCTGTAACGGGGGAAACCGTTCAGGCCTACTGACGCATGTGTTCAGCCCACCGCTCACGGGCCAGTAGGAAGTCTGTTCCCTGCCGCCTTTCAGCAACCGCGGCTCTCTGTGAGGGAAGCCCTGACATCCATCATCCCGGTCAACGCGTTTCAATATACGGACTGATTTTATCTTCTACCGCATGCCAATGCAAGGCCTGTTTTGTTAAATCCCTTTCAATTCTATTTGTGAACGGATGCTTTTCCCCTCGCCATATATGTTGCGCGCCCCTTGAAAGCCCTATATCTTTGTGGTACAATGATGTACATCAATAACCCCGCAAGGGAACCCTTGCGGATATATGGGGGGGTATACCGTGAGAGAGATTGCCGCCGCGCAGATCAAAGACTGCGTGAAAGAACTGATCCTTGAAGCCAGTTACGTCATCGGCCGGGACGTAGAAGAAACCATGATGCAGTTCAAGGAGGAGGAACCATCTCCCTCCGGCAGGGCCGTGCTGGACCAGCTGCTGGAGAACTATCGCATTGCGCGGGAAGAGCGGGTGGCCATCTGCCAGGACACCGGTATGTGCGTGGTCTTCCTGGACATCGGCCAACAAGTGCACATCACCGGGGGCGATCTAACGGAAGCTGTCAACAGCGCCGTGCGGGAGGCGTACAACGAAGGATACCTGCGCAAGAGCGTGGTCCGGGATCCCCTGTACGACCGGGTCAATACCCGGGACAACACCCCCGCCATCCTGCACACCCGCATCGTCCCCGGAGACAAGCTGGACATCCTGGTGACCCCAAAGGGTTTCGGTTCCGAGAATATGTCCCGCATCAAGATGCTCGTTCCCGCCGACGGGGAACAGGGCGTCGTTGACTTCATCGTGAACACCGTGGTGGAAGCCGGTCCCAATCCCTGCCCGCCGGTCATCGTCGGGGTAGGCATCGGCGGCACCATGGAGATGGCCGCCATCCTGGCCAAGCGCATGACCGCCCGCCCCTTGAGCGAGGCCAATCCGGATCCCCGCTACGCTGCCCTGGAGGAGACGATCCTGTCCAAAATCAACGCTTCAGGCGTCGGTCCCGCCGGCATCGGCGGCAGGACCACCGCCCTGAAGGTCAACATCGCCGCATCTCCCACCCACATCGCCGGCTTGCCCGTGGCCGTGAACATCTGCTGCCACGCGGCCCGCCACGCGGCTCGCACCATGTAAGGAGGGACGAAAGAATGGACCACATCCGCGTATCGCTGCCCCTTGACCCTGAGCAGGTAAAGGCCCTGCGTGCGGGAGATACCATCCTGCTCAGCGGCGCCCTGTACACCGCGCGGGACGCCGCGCACAAGCGCCTGGTAGCCTGTTTGGACGAGGGCAGGGAACTCCCGTTCGACCCCACCAATCAACTGATCTACTATGTGGGCCCCGCCCCGGCCTCCCCCGGCCACGCCGTGGGTTCGGCAGGCCCCACCACCAGCTACCGCATGGACCCTTATGCCCCCCGGCTCATCGCTGCGGGGCTGAAGGGCATGATGGGCAAGGGCCGCCGCAGTCCGGCCGTGATCGAAGCCATGAAGGAGCACGGCGCGGTGTACCTGGGCGCCGTGGGCGGCGCCGCCGCTCTGATCGCCCAGCGCATCAAATCCAGCCAGGTCATCGCCTACGACGACCTGGGGGCCGAAGCCATCCATCGTTTTGAGGTGGAGGATTTCCCCGCCCTGGTACTCATCGACTGCCTGGGCAACAATCTATATGAGACCGGCCCCGCACAGTACCGCGAGGACTGATCATGGACATTCGCATCGACCGCAACGATGAGCGTCCGCTGTACATCCAACTGGCGGATTCCATCCGGGAGATGGTTTTGCAGGGCAGCCTGCTGCCGGGGCAGCGGCTGCCCACCGTCCGCGCCCTCTTCCATAAAACCGGTCTCTCCGACGGCACCATACGCCATGCCTACGAGCACCTGGCAAGGGAAGGGGTGCTGACCCTGGTTCAGGGAAGCGGCACATTCGTCAGCCACGAACCCCGGGGAAACCGCAGCAAGGAGATCCGTGCCATGGCAGCCATCGACCGGATGCTGGAAGAACTGGAAGGCCTGGGCATGACGCTCCGGGAGATCCAACTGTATATCAATGTGAAGATGAGCCACCGGAAGGATTCCCGTCCCCTTGTGCGGTTGGCTTGTGTGGACGAGAGCAGCGAGATGCTCAACGAACTGGCCCTGCAGCTCTCCACCCTACCCGGTGTGGAACTCACAGAATACCTGCTCCAGGACGTACGCCGGGCGCCCATCCAGCTGCTGGGCAGTTTTCCCCTGGTTGTGACCACCCTGGCCAATCACCCGGAACTGCTGGCCCTGATGGGGGAACAGCGGGAAAAGGTGTTGTGCGTTGCCTTGGCTCCTGAACCCGGCACCCTCATCGCCCTGGCACGCCTCCCCCTGGATAGCCGCATCGGGATCTATTGTCGCTCGAAGCGCTTCCGGGAAATCGTGCTGCGGGAACTCGCCCTGGTGCCCGGCTTCGATGTCGCCGCCGTCAAAGACGTCCGGCCAAAGGTGTCTGCCGCTCTGAAAGATCTCCTGCAGGGGCTGGATGTGTTGTTGGTCGCACCGGACTACCTGACCTATGCGGATGATCAATCCCAGGAGCAGCTCTCATGCTTCGTGAAACGGGGCGGCCGGTTGATTCCCTGCCGCCACCGGCTGGACCAGGGCTCCCGCATGGTGTTGGAGCAAAAGATCCTGGAACTGCGGGGATAACAGTCATGTCATTGTGCTGAAAATTCATCCTTGACAGAATAGCCGGCTTGTCTTATAATTTTTAAAAATTCTTATGTTCAATGGATTTCATGCGGCGTCCGCCGCATAAGATAAAAAGGAGGTAACCCCCATGAAAAAACTCTTTGCACTGCTCCTCACTCTCCTCCTGTTGGCGAGCGTCACTGCCATGGCCGAAGGCAACCTGATCGGCTATACCTGCATGGACGGCACCAACCCCTTCTTCGTGGCCCTGGAAGGCTCCATCCGCGAAGTCGTGGAAGCAAACGGCGACCAGCTGATCTCCCTGGATCCCCAGAACAGCAACGAAACCCAGATCTCCCAAATCGAAGACATGATCTCCCGGGGCATCAAGGTCATGTTCCTGAACCCCGTTGACCGCGAAGGCATCACGGCCGGCCTGGACAAACTGAAGGAAGCCGGCATCCCGATCTTCGGTTTCGACACCGAGGTGGCGGACATGTCTTACCTGGTGACCTACGCGGGCTCCGACAACTACAACGCGGGGTATGTCTGCGGCGTGGACCTGTGTGAAAAGTGCCCCGAGGGCGGCGACATCATCATCCTGGACTCCCCCACCATGCAGTCCGTTGTGGACCGCACCGACGGTTTCCTGGCGGCCATCGCCGATTCCGGCATCCCCTTCAACGTAGTGTCCCAGCTCGACTCCATGGGCAACCAGGAGCTGGGCAACCTGAACGGCACGGACGCCCTGACCGCCAACCCCAACGCGGTAGCCATCTTCGGCGGCAACGATCCCACCGCCCTGGGCGCCTTCGCGGCGGCCGAGGCAGCCGGTTCCTCCGCCCTGATCTACGGCGTTGACGGTTCCCCCGACATCAAAGCCTTGATTGCCGACGGCAAAGTCACCGGTTCCGGCGCCCAGTCCCCCATGTCTATCGGCAAGACCATCGCCGAACTGTACTATCAGTGGCTGGATGGCGCCGAGCTGGAGGATCGCTATCCCATCGACACCTTCATGATCAATGCGGACAACGTGGCCGAGTACGGCACCGAGGGCTGGCAGTAATCCCTCCCTGAGGCACAGTTGACTCGCTGAACCATTCGCTCTCCCTTCCCATCAAGGGAAGGGAGGGCTCTGGTATTCTAAGAACGGTGGTGAAACAGCTTGAGCGAATACTTGCTTGAAATGCAGGGGATCAGCAAGGTCTTCCCCGGCGTCCAGGCGCTCTCAAAAGTAGATTTCCAGTTGCGTGCCGGTGAGATCCATGCCCTGCTGGGAGAAAACGGGGCGGGCAAATCCACCCTCATCAAGGTCCTCGGCGGTATTTATCGGCCCGAAGAAGGAGAGATCCGCATCAACGGGCAGCAGGTATCCATAACCGATGTCAACTCCGCCCGGGCCAACGGGATCTCCATCATCCACCAGGAACTGGTGCTGGTTCCCCACATGACGGTGGCGGAGAACATTTTCCTGGGGCAGGAACCCACCACCAGGTTTGGGGTAAACCACGGAAAGATGGCTCGGGACGCCCAGCGCATGCTGGACCGCTTCGAACTGGGGATCGAGGCGGAGAGCCGGGTGGTGGACCTGAGCATCGCCCAGCAGCAAATGGTGGAGATCGTCAAAGCCATCTCCTTCAATTGCCGTATCCTGGTCATGGACGAGCCCACCAGCTCCATCTCCGACAGAGAGGTTGCCGCCCTCTTTGAGATCATGCGCAATCTGGCCGCACGCGGTGTCGGCATCATATACATCTCCCACAAAATGAGTGAACTGTACGAGGTATGCGACCGGGTCACCGTGCTGCGGGACGGCCTGTTCATCGGCACCCGGGAAGTGGTGCCCGGCAACCGGGACGAACTGATCTCCATGATGGTGGGCCGGGAACTGTCCAAGTACTATGTGCGGGATTATTGCGAAAGCCAGGAGGTGGTGCTGCGCTGCGAGAAGCTGGACGACGGAAACCGCAAGCACAAGCGGGTACACGAGGTCAGTTTCGAGGTGCGCCGGGGCGAGATCGTGGGTTTTGCAGGGCTTGTGGGCGCCGGACGCAGCGAGGCCATGCAATGCCTGTTCGGCATCACCCCGGGTTCCACCGGCGATGTATACATCGAAGGCAAAAAGGTTCGGATCCGCAACGCGGTGGACGCCATGGGCTACGGAATCGCCATGGTTCCGGAAAACCGCAAACTGCAGGCCCTGTACCACGTGCAGAACGTGCGCTTCAATTCCACCATTGAGGTGCTGGAAAAATTCATCAACAAGCTTCGCGTGGATCATCAGCTCGAGGCATCCATCACCCAGGAATCCATCGACAAAATGCGCACCAAGACCCCTTCGCAGGAGCAGGTCATCTCCAACCTCTCCGGCGGGAACCAGCAGAAGGTGGTGATCGGCCGCTGGCTGGCCACCACCCCCAAGGTGCTGATCATGGACGAGCCCACGCGGGGCGTGGACGTGGGCGCCAAAGCGGAGATCTACGAGATCATGAACAACCTGACCAAACAGGGCGTTTCCATCATCATGATCTCCTCTGAGCTGCCCGAGATCATCAACATGAGCGACCGGGTGTACGTCATGTGCGAAGGGCGCATCACGGGCTGTATTCCCCATCAGGAACTGAGCCAGGAGCGCATCATGCATCTGGCGACCTTAGAAATGACGGGAGGGCAAGCCGTATGACCCAGAAGAGCCAAAGCGTCAAACAATTTTCCACATCGGGCTTCCTGAAAAGCCTGAAGCGGTACATCAAGGACAATCTGGGCATATTGTGCGCCCTGATCGCCATGATCCTGATTCTCTACATCCATCCCACCACCCACAATACCTTCCTGACCAAGAACAACATCTTCAACGTGCTGCGCCAGAGCACCCCCAACCTGCTGCTGGCTTGCGGCATGACCATGGTCATCATCCTGGGGGGCATCGACTTGTCGGTGGGCTCCATCATCGCCATGTCCGGCTGCCTGGGCGCCGGCGCGGTGGTCTGGGGGGGCATGCCCGAGATCGTCGGCATCCTGGTGGCCATCTTCTCCGGTCTGGCCTTCGGCCTTTGCAACGGCTTCATCATTGCCATCACCAAGATCCCCCCCTTCATCGTCACCCTGGCATCCATGAACGTGGCCAAGGGCATCGCCTACGTCTTCTCTGGGGGCAAGCCCATCCGCTGCATGACCGAACCCTGGAAATTCCTGGGCGCTGGGTATGTGCGCTTCAGCGAAAGCTTCCAGATCCCCGTCCCCGTGGTCACCATGTTCGTCATCTTCCTGGTGTCCGTGCTCTTCCTGAACCGGACCCGCATCGGCCGCCATATTTACGCCGTGGGCGGAAACGATACCGCGGCCCGCTTCTCGGGCATCAGCACCGCCAAGGTCAAGTTCGTGGTGTACAGCTTCAGCGGCCTGATGGCGGGCCTGGCGGGCATCACCATCGCCTCCCGCCTCTACTCCGGCACCTGTACCTCCGGAGACGGCGCCGAGATGGACGCCATCGCCGCCGTGGTGGTGGGCGGCACTTCCATGGCTGGCGGTTCCGGGCGTCTGGGTGGGACCTTGATCGGCGTGCTGATCATCGGCATCCTGAACAATGGTCTGAACCTTTTGGGCATCAACTCCGACTGGCAGTACATCATCAAGGGCCTGGTCATCCTCCTGGCCGTGTATGTGGACTTCCTCCGGAGCACAAAGAAGAAATAAGACGAGGGTTCATCAAAAACAGAGCCACTGCCCGGCGCGGTGGCTCTGTCTTTTCATGACATACCAGGCTAAGATGCCCTCCTCTACTCTGCCGGGAGTGCATTGCTTTTCAGCCTATCCGTCCGCGTTTCCTTTTGAACAGGGCGCGGGTCACGTCCTTGACCCCCTCCGGGTGGTCGCGTTTCAGCCCCGGGCCCAGAACCATGACGATGGTGAAACGCAGGGCTACAGCCAAAGCCACCAGGGCTTTGTAGCGGTCAAAGGAACCGGTGAAGAAGGCATATTTCTCGCAGGCGCCCAGGAACCAGCCCCCGCACAAGGTGCCCAAAGCGGTCCCCGCCAATGCGGTGACACAGGAGAACACGGCAATGTAGGAGGGCCGGGTATCGTCGGAGGACAAGGACATCTGCATGCTGTTGGCGGCCAGGTTGCTGCCGCTCCAGAAAGTCGCGCCGATCAGATTGTGCAGGAAGGTGGGCCAGATATTCCCCTTGGAAGAGAACAGGTAAAAGACCTGGCTCAGGGAAGCCGCGTAACAGCAGATCAGCATCACGTTGCGGCTGCCAAAGTGGTCCAGGATGCGGCCCCATCGGGGGATCACCACTGCAGTGGCCATGGAAGCCGTCACCGTTCCGAAAAGGGTGTATTGCAAAAAGCTGAGGCCCATGTGGTTCATGGCGTAAGGGGTCAGGTAAGCCCCCGCCATGTTGGCGGTGAAGCACCAGGCCGTCCACATCAGGGTAAAACGCATGAAAGGCTTGTCCTTCAGGATGTCTCCCAACATCTTCCCGATGCGGGAGGGGGGCATGTGCTGGGGTTCCGGGTCATCCACCCTGGCATAACACAGCATATCCCCGATGCCCATCAGCGCGCCCAGGGCAAACACGATGGGAAAGCGCAGGTTACCCGGCAGCACGTCCAGCAACAGGGAGACCAGCAGGGCGAAGAGCAGCCCGCTCACCGATATATACAGGTCCCGGAAAGACATCCAGCGGCCGCGGATGCGGATGGGCGCCATATCGGAAAACCAGGAGAACCAGCACACGTTGATGACCGCCCCCAAAGCCGAAGAAAGGGCCAGCAGGCCGATCAAAAGCCCCAGCCCTATACGCCCCTCGGTCAGCAGGGGCAGAAAGGCAATGGGCAGCCACAGGATACGGGAAAAGAGGCCGATGCTCAGCATGTAGCGTTTTCGCCGGCGGGTACGGTTCACCAGAGCGGAAAAGGGCAGCTGGAGGATGGCTGCAACCTGGGGAATGGCCACAAGCACCCCCAATCCCATATCCCCCGCCCCGAAATGCGTAGCCAAAC
The DNA here is from genome assembly GCA_012520375.1 of Clostridiales bacterium. Lineage (GTDB taxonomy): Bacteria > Bacillota > Clostridia > Christensenellales > Aristaeellaceae > Excrementavichristensenella. Next base: position 14,880 of record JAAYOH010000036.1, on the reverse strand, counting down.
CCACCATGGCGGCGGTTCCCCCGGCGCAGACGACGATAAAGAGATTCCCTAAGATGCTGGCGATCATCATATAGTTCAGCCCACTGCGCTGACGAGCCGGCAAGCGCGCCTCATCGTACAGGGCAAAGTGAGCGGAGTGTGCAAAGAACATTTTCAGCAAACCTTTCCTCAAATCATATTCACCCGTCTATCAAGGGGATTATAACACGTGCCTCCTGGGTGTCAATCTTCAATTTGGTCAAAAATGCCGGAACTCCGGGTAAAATTCTCTCCCCAAAGAACACCATTCTTAACATCGGTATGTTATACTCGCCTTCAGTAATTTTTATACGAAGGGGTGTGCATATGGACGACTATATCGTTCGGCTTGACGGGATCTGCAAAAGCTTTCCCGGCGTCAAGGCACTGGATCAGGTGCGTTTCCGCCTGAAAGCCGGCGAGGTCATGGCGCTTCTGGGGGAAAACGGAGCGGGCAAGTCTACCCTCATGAAGATCCTTTCCGGTATCTACACAAAGGACAGCGGCAGCATGACCATCTTTGGTCAGCCGATCGAAGCCCTGACCCCCAAACGCTCCCAGGAACTGGGCATCGCCATCATCCATCAGGAGCTGAACATGTGCCGCCACCTGACTGTGGCAGAAAATATGTTCCTGGGCCGGGAAAAGCATAACGGCATCCTGCTCTCTCAGAAGGCCATGAACGAAGAGGCAGCCCGCATCCTGAAGTCCCTGGACATCGACCTGGATCCCACCACCCCGGTGGGCTCCCTGCAAGTTTCCAAGCAGCAAATGGTGGAGATCGCCAAAGCCCTGTCCACCAATGCACGCATCCTCATCATGGATGAGCCTACCTCCGCCCTTACCTCCAAGGAGATCGAGGAGTTGTTCCGCATCATTCATCGCCTGCGGGACGAGGGCAAAGGCATCGTGTACATCTCCCATCGCCTGGAAGAACTGCAACACATCGTGGACCGGGTCACCATCCTGCGGGACGGCCAGTTCATCCTGGAGGCGGATTTCGACAAGATCAGCATGTCCGAGATCATCGCCAACATGGTGGGCCGGGAGATCAAAGAAAAGTTCCCCAGGGTCCATTGTGAAAAGGGCAAAAAAATCCTGGAAGTGCGCAACCTCAACGCAGGGCGCATGGTGCGGGACGTTTCCTTTGAGTCCTACGAGGGCGAGATCCTGGGCTTCGCCGGGCTGATGGGCGCCGGGCGCACCGAGACCACCCGGGCTATCTTTGGGGTGGATCCCAAGCAATCCGGGCAAATCTTCATCGACGGCAAAGAGGTTCGGATCACCGGGCCCGCAGACGCCATCCGCCACGGATTGGTGCTGGCGCCGGAAGACCGCAAAAAGGACGGCCTGTGCGTCAAGCTGTCCATTCGCTCCAACATTGAACTGCCAAACCTGGACATCGCTTGCAACAACCTGGGCGTGGTGCGCAGGGGCCTGGTTTCGGAAATGGTCGCCAAAGCAAAAGCCGCTTTCGACATCAGGATGCCCAACGATCAGGTCAATGCGGGCAGTTTGTCCGGCGGCAACCAGCAAAAGGTGGTCGTGGCCAAGTGGCTGGCCCGGGAGAGCCGGGTGGTCATCTTCGACGAGCCCACCCGGGGCATCGACGTGGCCGCCAAGGTAGAGATCTACCACCTCATGAACCGCCTCAAAAAGCAGGGCATATCGGTCATCTTCGTATCCTCGGAAATGCCCGAGGTGCTGGGGATCGCCGACCGCATCATCGTCATGTGCGACGGCAGGATCACCGGCGAGATGATGATCCAGGATGCCACACAGGAGAAGATCCTGGAGCTGGCCACCCGCTTCGAAAACAAGCTGAGCATTGCATAAGGGAGAGGAGACATCACAACGATGGAAAACAGGGATCAAAAGCAAAGAAACCCCATTCTGCGTTTCTTGAGCAGCCGCGGCGTCGGCCAGGTGGTCATCATCGCCTTCGTGCTGGTCGGCTTGTGTTTATTTTTCAATACCCAGAACGCCAACTTTCTCGGCAAGCGCAACATCGCCAACCTGCTCAGGCAGATCGCTCCTTACATCATCATCGGCATCGGCCAAGGCTACGTGCTGATCACCGCCAACATCGACCTGTCCATCGGCTCGGTCGTCGGCATGAACTGCATGACCATCGCCACCCTGATGTGCAACGGCATGCACCCCATCCCGGCGCTTCTCGTTGGAATGGCCTGCTGCATCGCCGTGGGCATCCTGAACGGCGAGCTGGTAGCCCGGTGCAAATTGCCCCCCTTCGTGGCTACCCTGGGCACCCAGACCATTTGCCGGGGCATCGCCCAGATGGTGAACAACAACATGAACACGGACTCCATCGACGGCAGCGCCTTCTCCGCCGCTGCCAAGACCCTGCGGGACGTGTTCTACTACGGAAAGATCGCCGGCATCTACAACACCTTCTGGATCGCTCTGTTGCTGTGGCTGGTCTTCAACTTCCTGCTGGCCTACACCCGCACCGGGCGGCACCTCTACGCCGTGGGCTCCAACGCCGAGGCCTCCAAGCTCAGCGGCGTGAACGTGTCCCGCACCATCGTCAAGGCTTACCTGGTCTCCTGTTTCTGTGCCGGCATCACGGGCATCATCGTGTGCGCCCAGTCCGGTACGGGCACCATGAACGCGGGCACGGGCTATGAGACTTTTGCGGTGGCTGCCAGCGTCATCGGCGGCATCTCCACCATGGGCGGTACCGGCATCCTGTCCGGCGTGCTGGTGGGCGCCGGCGTCTGGGCCGTGATGGACAACGGCCTGCAGCTCATGAATACCTCGGTGGGCCTGAAAAACGTAGTGGTGGGCTCCATCGTCATCGTGTCCGTGCTCATCGACGTGGTGGTGCGCAGCGGCAACCTCGGTTTCATCACCGGCAAGGTCTTCGGCAAAAGGAAGGCAGCCTAGTCATCGAATTAAAGCATCCGGTGGTGCTTTAAGAATATTATTTGGGAGGAAATCCACATGAAGAAACTGTTCGCACTCGCACTGGTCCTGGTTCTGGCACTGTCCTGCACAGCGGCGTTCGCCGAGGACTACACCGTGTACCTCATCACCATGGACCTGGAAGACATGCACTGGGTGTCCGTCAACCAGGGATGTGAAGATGCCGTCGCCGAATCCGACGTGAGCATCAAGTATGTCTGGTCAGGCCCCACCGCCGGCAAGGACGATGCCGCCCAGATCGAATGCATCAACAACGCCTATGCCGACAATGCCGACCTCATCCTTCTGGCCTCCAACGGCCCCCAGACCCAGGTTGCCACCATCGAAGAGTACGACCGTGAAGGCGTGAAGTTCATTTATGTGGACTCTCCCGCCGATTCCCCCGTAGCCATGCAGACCCTGGCCACGGACAACACGGCCGCCGGCCAGCTGGCCGGTGAGACCCTGCTGGCTGCTCTGACCGAGGCCGGCATCACCGAAGGCAAAGTGGGCGTTGTCAACATCAATGCCGCCACCGTATCCACCCAGTACCGCGAGAACGGCTTCCGCGCCGCTTTCGAAGGCACCAACTTCGAAGTTCTGGAGCCCGTGTACGCCGAGGGCGATGCGGCCAAATCCCAGGAAGCTGCCACCAACTTCATCACCGACGGCGTGGTCGCCCTGTTCGGCGCCAATGAAGGCGCAACTGTGGGCGTCGGCAACGCCATCAAGGCCGAAGGCGAAGGCTGCGCCGTGCTGGGCGTGGGCTTTGACAAATCCGATGCCATCCTGAACCTGGTGGTGGACGGCTATCTGGTAGCCACCACGGCCCAGAACCCCTACAACATGGGCTACTATGGCATCAAGTCCGCCATCGAGTACCTGACCAACGGCACCACCGAGTTCGAGGACATGGACACCGGCTGCACCATGCTGACCGCTGCCTACATCACCGAAAACGGCCTGCTGTAAATCTTCCCCAAAAGATCGGCTGCTGCGCTCCCTTGCGCAGCAGCCCTTTTTTCTTTTCTTCCTTGACCGGGGCGTTCAGGGCGTGGTACAATGCGCCTGTTCGAACAGTCGGCCCAGGAGGGTGTATCCATCCTGTATGTACTCGCCCTTCTCCCCTGACGCTTCGTCGAAGGGCACCCCCGCAGCGCTGTCTACCCGGCTGTCGTACAAGAGGAAGGGCACCGGACTGCCATCGTGGCCCCGGGTGGATGTCAGGGTCTTGTGGTCGCTCAACAGCAGGAGGCGGTACGCCATGCCCGCCTGGTCCATGCGCTCCAGGAGGGGGCGAAGGAGCCGCTCGTCCAGCCGTTCGATGGACTGGATCTTGCCGGGCAGATCCCCGTTGTGGGTACACTCGTCCGGGGCTTCCAGGTGCAGGCACACGAAATCATACTCGTTGATCTTGGCCCATGTGGCTTCCATCTTGCCCTCGTAGTTGGTGTCGAGCTCGCCGGTAGCGCCCTCTACCTCTACCATCTCCAGCCCCCGCAGGGCGCCAATCCCGTGGCACAGGGGCACGGCGCTGACCACAGCCCCTTTGTGCCCATACTGTCCCTCAAAGGAGGGCAGGGCAACTGCGGTTCCCTCGGCCCAGAACCACACGCCATTGGCCGGCATTTTCCCCGCAGCGCGGCGTGCCTCGGTGACGGGATGGTGCTCCAGCACCTTGTTGGCCAGTCGCTGCAGGTCGGCGAAGACCCGGGCCCTCTCGTTCCCGCTGGGCAGCAGGGGGCCGCACACCTCCCCCAGGTGGTCGTGGGGCGGGATAAAGCGGATGCCCCGAAAATCCGCCTTGTGCTGGACGACCAGGGGCCGGAAGGTTGTCACCGGGTGCAGCTCCATGTCGGCAGCTTTCAGGGCAGCGGCAAATTCCGGGTCGTTGTTCAGGGCATGCACGACGGCGATGGCATCCTCCCCCGAAATGGAACCCGCGCTGTGGGACAGGATGCGCTTCTCCTCGTAGGGCATCTCCCCGTCCTCCATGGACACCAGGTTGCAGCGGTAGCAGGCGTCTCCTTCCCGCATGGGGATCCCCAGGGCTGCCGCCTCCATGGGGGAACGGCCCGTAAACCACTGTAAGGGGTCGCAGCCGAAAATGGACAGGATGGCGATCTCGCTGCCGGCAGGCAACGGTTTGGGACAAGTGTTCACGCTGCCCATGATGCCCTTGGCGGCGAGGCGGTCCATGGTGGGGATGTTTGCGGCCTGAAGCGGCGTTTTATCCCCCAGCTCGGGGACCGGATTGTCGGCCATGCCGTCGCCGATAACCAATAGATACTTCATACGTTTCCTCCTTGGCATACTTTATCACGAAGGGAATGGATCACATGGAGCCCATCCACGCAAACTACGAGATTACACCGTCAGACTATCGCAAAGCCTCCTACTACGGCCTGTTCCTCCGGCAAAGGCGCCCCTTGCGCTTTCTCGTCGTCGTGCTGATCCTGGGGACTCTGTACCTGGCGATGGGGCTGCTGGGCCTGGCAACCATCAATCCCCTGCTCTTCCTGGTTCTCACGGTCTTCCTGGTGTGGGGCCAACTGCTCCTTACAGGGACCGAGCGGGGCGTGAAGAATTATTTGAAATCGCCGGACTGCCTGGTCGGCTGCCCGCATGAGGCCGACTTGCAGGAAGAAGTATTCCGCATCCGGATCCCTTCCCGTGGTATAGACGCCCGGATCAACCCAAGGGAACTTGCCTGTGCCTTTGAACTCAGCACCCTGTTTTTGCTGTACGTCACCGCCAAAGACGTGTATCTTTTGCCTGTCCGGAGCCTTACAGAAACGCAACGGGGTCAGTTGCGGGCCTTTCTGCGAAAGACCCTGCAGGATCGTTTCGGCACCCGTTTCTAGCACGCCGCAAAACAATCCCCTTCTTCCCTGTACGCACCAAGGACCGGAAAGCTTTGGCTTTTCGGTCCTTCCTGGTTCAGGCTGCCTTTTTCTTTTTCTTCAAGTGGGTAAGCAAATAGACACCCAGGACGATGGCAGCGCCGACAATATCGGTGACGGTGCCCGGGATGACCATGCACAAGCCTCCGGCAAAGGCCAGAATACGCAAAGGCATGGTCAGAGGCCCGTTCAGATATCCGATAAAACCGCTCCCGATACCTATCAGTCCAAAAATAGCGGTGACGATCATGGGAAGCGCGTCCAGGAAGGTGCCGCCAATCATGATCATCTGGGGATTCAGCGCAAACATATAGGGGATTAGAAAAGCTGCAATGGCCAGCTTTGTAGCATTGATTCCGGTTTTGAATGCATTGCCGCCGGCGATGGCGGAACCTGCATAGGCTGCCAGTGCCACAGGGGGCGTGATGTCCGCTACGATGCCAAAGTAGAAGCAGAACATATGGGCCGCCAGCATGGGCACCCCCGCTTTGATCAGGATAGGGGCGGCAATGGTAGAGGTGATAAGGTAGTTGGAGGTAGTGGAAACACCCATGCCCAGGATCAGGCTGGTAAGCATAGCGCACACGAGGGCCAGAAATACGCTGTTGCCCACCAGGTCAAAAATGCCCGAGCCGATGCGCTGTCCGAGGCCAGTCAGGGTAACCATGCCGATGATGATACCGGCCGTAGAACAGGCAGTAGCTACGGAGACCACACTACGGGCTGCCTGAGGCAGGGCTGTAAAGATGTCCAGGAATTCTATCCTGGTCCCTTTGCGTAGAAATGGTACCACGATACACACCAAGCATCCAATCAGAGCAGAGCGGGTGATGGTATAGCCTTTCAGCATCAGCACAATTATGGCGATCAGGGGCAGAAGCAGGTGTCCCTTGTCCCGGATCAGAGGCCACAGCTTGGGCAGCTCGCTGCGAAGCATACCCCGTAGGCCCAACCGTTTGGCCTCCAGATGCACGCTGATCCAGATGCCGGTAAAGTACAATAAAGCGGGAATGACGGCGATGACCATGAGCTGCCGGTAGGGCACGTTGCAGGTTTCCGCGATCAGGAAGGCAGCAGAGCCCATGACCGGTGGCATGATCTGTCCGCCCGTGGAAGCAGCGGCCTCCACAGCCCCGGCAAACTCCGGTTCATAGCCCAGTGATTTCATCATGGGGATGGTAAAGGAGCCGGTGGACACCGTGTTGGATACAGAGGATCCGGACACCGTGCCCTGGAGCGCGGAGGACAGCACAGCGACCTTTGCGGGACCGCCCGCCGCCCAGCCGGCAAGAGAATTGGCTAAATCAATAAAAAAGCCGCCTACACCCGTCTTCTCCAGAAAGGCTCCGAACAGGATGAACAGGAAGATATAAGTGGAACAGACTCCCAGGGGGTTGCCGATTACGCCCTCCGTCGTAATAAACAGATGGGTGATGATGCGCTTCAGGCTAAATCCCCGGTGCAGAAGGAAGCCGGACAGGTACTTGCCCACCAGGCCGTACACCAAAAAGGCAGAAGCGATGATTACGATGGGAGGGCCCACCACCCGCCAGCAGGCCAGCAGAACCAAGAAAATACCCAATCCCGCCATGGCCGTGTCCGCCATCGTGTAAGCGCCAGCCCGATACTGCAGTGGCTTGTAGTTGATGATAAAGTAAGCTGCTACCGTGAGGAATGCTGCCGCCAGCACATAATCAAACCATGGCATTTTGTTCCGGTCCCACCGCTTGGTGGGGGGATACAGGATATAAGCCATGCTGACAGCACAGCCCAAATGGGTGTAGCGCAAGATTTGAAGGGGGACTTTGTTGGAGATCGAAGCGTACAGCTGGAAAAGGGCCCAGCAGGTCAGGATGATCTCAATGGCAAGAGCCCTCCCCTTGGGAAAGTGCTTGTATTTGGACTCCCGGTCAATGGCGCCCAGATCTATCGGTTCAGCATTCTCTTGTTTCTTGAAAAGAGCCATGATTATTCTCCTTCGGGGAACATAATCTGCAGAAACAGGCAGGGCAAGCGCCCTGCCTGAATGTGTTCAGCCAATTACTTCAAGTATTCTGGAATCTCAAGGCCCTGCTCAGTGTAATACTTCAAGGCGCCGGGATGCAGGTTGCTGGGGATGCCGTTCAAGGCGCCTTCCAAGCTCATATAGTTAGCCTTGGCATTGATCTCCTGGATTGCGGGCAGGTTTTCGTAGATGGCCTTGGTCAGGGTGTAAATCTCATCCTCGCTGAAGCTGTCCAGGCACACCAGCATGGACTGAACGGCTACAGAGGTAATCTCATGGCCAAGGTTGTACTCATCGGTGGCCGTGGTGAATGCAGCGTAGAAGGGGTACTTTTCCAGCAGGATGTCCAGATGCTCCTGGTCGATGGTAATCACTTCAATGTTGCCGGTAAGTGACAGTTCGGTGACATTGGCATTCGGGTAGCCCGAGCACAGGAACATGCCATCAAAGGTTCCGTCCTGCACGCCGTTTTTCGCAGTTGCCTGGTCGGCAAATGTTTCGTTGATGTCATCATAGTCCATGTCGTAAGCTCCCAGTATCTGACGGGCGGCCACCTCGTATCCGGAGCCTACGGCACCCACACAAATATTTTTGCCCATCATGTCTGCAACAGAGTTGATGCCGCTGTCCTTTCGAACCACGATCTGCACCATCTCAGGATAACAAGCGGTCACAGCTTGGAAATTTTTCACGGGGTTTCCCTCAAATAGTTCAACGCCCGCATGAGCGTAGCTGTATACGTCGGACTGGATCAGAGCGAACTCGTTCTCCAGGGCGCCCAGGAGACGGGCGTTTTCGATGGAACCGCCGGTGGCGTTTACGGTAATGTTGGCGCCGGTTACCTGGTTGACTACGCTACACATGGCGCTTCCAAAGTTATAGTAGTTGCCCGTGGCGGAGCCGGTGCCCATCAAATAGGCGCCGGAGAAGTCCGCGGATGTAATAGTACATAGGGAAAGGCAGAGAATCGTTGTCAGGAGCAGAGCCAGATACTTCTTCATGGGTATCATCCTTTCGCGATTTGATATATCATTGCGGCCCGTGCCGCAAAAACTCTTTATATTATACAATGTTATGCCCGTCTATGCAAGCTTTCAGCCATTTCTTAACACCTTTTCAGTAGGTACAGCTCCGCCCCGTGACGACACACCGGTCAACCGCCAATCCATCCTTTATTGCATAGAAAAAAATGGCTCCTTCGGTATCAGAAAGAGCCATTGGATAATACATCCTCAGATCTGGGGCTCGGCGTCGTTCTCCAGGGGCGCGTCCTCCACAGAGCGGATCGCCCAGCGGGCCATGATCATGGGGGTCTTGGGGCCGCCCACTGCCAGGGTCACGGTGTCGTCCTTCAAAGCGGTGACGGTGCCATATATGCCGCCGATGGTGCATACGCGATCGCCCACTTTCAGGGCGGCCAGCATGGACTTCACAGCCTTGTCCTTCTTGCGCTGGGGGCGGATCAGGATGAAATAGAACACCGCGATCATCGCAACCATCATCAGCAAGGAAGGGATCATCTCGGCAAAACCGCCGGCCTTGGCGGTGGCTTCGGCGCCTTCCGCAACGGTCGCAGCAGCTTCTGGGGCAGCTTCAAGCAGCCAATTGGCATTCAACATGGTAAATTCTCCTCCGTGTCAAATCGTTCCCACATATTATACCTTGTTTTTCGCTCTTTCTCAACAGAGATTCAGAACAAGTTTCTGTCATTGATGTTAATCTTTGGCGGACTACCAGACATCCTTGCCGTTCCGGCGCACAAACTCGCGGCAGAAATCTCCGTAGCGATCCTCTTCGATGGCCTTCTGGGCGTCCTCCATCAGCCGGGTCAAAAAGCGCAAGTTGTGGATGGAACACAGGCGCAGTCCCAGGATCTCCCCCGCCTTCAGCAGATGGCGGATGTAGGCGCGGGAGAAATTCCTGCATGCGTAGCAGTCGCAGCCCTCCTCCAGAGGGACAAAGTCCTCTTTGCAGGATGCGCCCCGCACCACCAGCCTGCCGTCCCTGGTGAAGACCGTGCCGTTTCTTCCTACCCGGGTGGCCAGCACGCAGTCGAACATGTCGATGCCCAGCCGGGTCCCCTCTACCAGGCAATCGGGGCTGCCCACCCCCATGAGGTAGCGGGGCTTGTGCACCGGCATCTCGGGGCACAAGGCCTCCAGCACATCGTACATCACATCCTTGGGTTCCCCCACGCTCAGTCCGCCGATGCCATAGCCCGGCAGATCCCGTTTGGCCATCTCACGGATGCACTCCACCCGCAGATCTACGTAAAAGGCGCCCTGGACGATGCCGAACAGGGCCTGGTCTTCCCGGGTTTTGGCAGCGATGCAGCGGTCCAGCCAGCGGATGGTCCGGTCCATGGCCGTTCGGGCCTGCTCCCGGCTGCAGGGCCAGGCGGAACACTCGTCGAACTGCATCATGATGTCGGCGCCCAATTTTTGTTGGATGGCTACTGCGGTCTCCGGGGACAAAAAGCGTTTGGAACCGTCCAGGTGGGAGCGGAAGGTAACGCCCTCTTCCTTCACCTTGCGCAGGCCGGCCAGAGAAAAGACCTGGAACCCGCCGGAATCCGTCAGGATGGGCCTGTCCCAGTTCATGAAATTGTGGAGCCCCCCCGCCTTCTCCACCAGGTCCTCACCGGGCCGCAAGTGCAGATGGTAGGTGTTGGACAGGATGATCTGGGCGCCCAAATCCTTGAGTTCGTCCGGTGACATGGTCTTCACCGTTGCCTGGGTGCCCACGGGCATGAACACCGGGGTTTCCACCACGCCGTGGGGGGTGTGCAGGCGTCCCCGCCGGGCCCCGGTCTGTTTGTCGATGTGGAGCAGTTCGAATTCAAACATGGATTCCCTCCGTCTTTCCGATGTAGGTGGCGTCGCCGAAGGAGAAGAACCTGTATCGTTCCCGCACTGCCGCTTCATAGGCGGCCAGGGTCTTCTCCCGGCCCAGGAAAGCCGAAACCAACATCACCAGCGTAGACTCGGGCAAATGGAAGTTGGTGATCAGGGCGTCCACCACGGCAAACCGGTATCCCGGGGTGATAAAAATATCGGTCCAGCCGGAGGTGGCCTTTACGATCCCCTCCCTGTTGCCCGCCGATTCCAGGGTACGCACGCTGGTCGTTCCCGTCGCCACAATGCGTCCGCCCCTATCCCGTGCCTCGTTGATGCGCCGGGCCGCCTCTTCCGTCACCTGGTAGTATTCCGAATGCATGACGTGGTCCTTGGGGTCTTCCGCCTTCACCGGGCGAAAGGTGCCCAACCCCACGTGGAGCAATACCGACACCACATCCACGCCCTTGGCGCGGATGCGTTCCAGCAACTGCGGGGTATAGTGAAGGCCCGCAGTGGGCGCGGCGGCGGATCCGGTCTGCCGGGCATACACCGTCTGATAGCGCTCCTTGTCCTGCAGCTTTTCTCGGATATAGGGCGGCAGGGGCATCTCCCCCAGTTCATCCAGGGCCGCTTCCATGGTCCCCTCACACACAAAGTCCACGATGCGGCCCCCCGCATCCGTGGGCGAGAGGATGTGCCCCGTCAGTCTGCCGCCGCCGAAACTGACCACCGCACCCGGCTGCATCTTCTTCCCCGGCCGTACCAGGGTCTCCCACCTTTTCGGGCCCAGCTGTTTCAGCAGCAGCACCTCACAGGCGCCGCCGCCGGACCGTTCCCCGCGCAAACGGGCGGGCAAAACCCTGGTCTCATTGATGACCAGGGCGTCCCCCGGATCCAGGTAGTGGATGATATCGTAAAAGTGTCTGTGGGTGACTTCCCCGCTCTCCCGGTCGATGACCATCAGCCGGGAATGGTCCCTGGGCTCCACAGGATGCTGGGCGATCAGCTCCTCGGGCAGTTCATAGGAGAAATCCTTTGTCTTCATCCCTCTCCTCCCTCGGGCCCCAGGTCCAGCTGCGTCTGGAACATGGGCGGCTTGGGCGCAAGCATGCCCAGATGTTCGTAGGCCAGGGGTGTGCACACCCTGCCCCGGGGCGTGCGCATCAGAAAACCCAGTTGCAGCAGGTAGGGTTCGTACACGTCTTCAATGGTGGTGGCATCCTCCCCCGTGGAGGCCGCCAGGGTATCCAACCCCACCGGGCCGCCCCCGAATTTTTCTATCATGGTGCGCAGCATGGTGCGGTCGGTGTTGTCCAGGCCCAGATTGTCCACCTCCAGCATATCCAGGGCCTTGCCCGCCACCTCCCGGTCGATGGCGCCCTCTGCACACACCTGGGCGTAGTCCCGTACCCGCTTGACCAGGCGGTTGGCGATGCGCGGGGTTCCCCTGGATCGGGTGGCGATTTCCAGGGCGCCCGCCTCGTCGCACTGCACTTTCAGGATCCGGGCGGAGCGCTGCACGATGACGGACAGTTCCTCGGGAGAATAGGGCTCCAGCCGGAAACTGATGCCAAAGCGGTCCCGCAGGGGGCTGGTGAGCATGCCGGCCCTCGTCGTGGCGCCGATCAGGGTGAATTTGGGCAGTTCCAGGCGGATGGACCGGGCGGCAGGCCCCTTGCCGATCATCATATCCAGGGCATAGTCCTCCATGGCGGGATACAGCACCTCTTCCACAATGTGGGATAAGCGGTGGATCTCGTCGATGAACAGCACATCCCCTGTGTTCAGATTGGTCAGCAGGGAGGACAAGTCTACGGGCCGCTCGATGGCGGGCCCGCTGGTGACCTTGATGTTGTGCCCCATCTGGGCGGCAACGATACCCGCCAGGGTGGTCTTGCCCAGGCCCGGCGGGCCATACAGCAGGATGTGGTCCAGAGGCTCACGGCGGGCCAAGGCGGCCTGCATGTACACCGTGAGGCTCTCCTTGATCTTCGACTGGCCGCAGTATTCGCTCAGGGTGCGCGGGCGCAGCGAGTTTTCCAGTTCGTTTTCCTCGTCCTGAAAACCGGTCCCGATCAGGCGATTGTCTTCCATAATCAGCTCCCCATTCCCTTCAGCGCCAGGCGGATGATCTCATCTGTGGTGCTCGCAGATCCTACGGCCCTGGCCACGGCTTGTGCCGCCTCGGTGGCGGTGCATCCCAGGCTCATCAGCACCTCGATGGCCTCGGAGGCGGGATCGCCTTCTTTGTTGGGCACGGACACCGCCACCCCGCCGGTCAGTTCGCTGTCCTCCACCTTTTCCCGCAATTCCAGGATCAACCGTTGCGCCGTCTTCTTCCCGATCCCCGGCGCCCTGGTCAGGGTCTGTATATCCCCGGTCACCAGGGCCACCGACAGATCCCTGAGGTTCAGGGCGGAGAGGATGGCCAGGGCGGTCTTGGGCCCCACCCCGCTCACCGAACGCAGCCGCTCAAACATGCGCTTTTCCTCTTTGCTGGAAAAGCCAAACAGTTCCAGGGCGTCCTCCCGTACGGACAGCCAGGTATAGCATTTCATGACGCTGCCCATGGGCGGCGCTGCCGACAGCGTGGAAGCGCTCACGGAGAACAGGTAGCCGACACCCCCCGCTTCCAGCACCAGGTAATCCTTTCCTTTGTCCGTAACCGTGCCCTGAATGTGTGCGTACATGTGCGCCCTCCTACTTGATCCTGAACATATCCCGGGCCCGGTGGCTGTGTATGTGGGTCAACGCCACCGCCAGGGCGTCCGCCGCGTCATCGGGCTTCGCGTTCTCCTCCATGCGCAGCAGCATCCTGACCATCATCTGCACCTGGTGTTTGTCCGCTCTGCCCTGTCCCGTCACCGCCTGCTTGATCTGCATGGGGGTGTATTCGTACAATTCCTCTGTGCGCTGGGCTGCTGCCAACAGGGCCACCCCCCGGGCGGCGCTCACCGCCATCCCCGTGGTGACGTTCTTGGAAAAGAACAACTCTTCAAAAGCCACCTCATCGGGGGCATAGATGTCCATCAACTGGTTGATGCCTCCATAGATGGCGCGAAGGCGCTGGGGCATGGGCTGCCCCGCCGCCGTGGTGATTGCCCCGTACTGTACCATGCGGTACCTGTCTCCCTCGGCTTCCACTACGCCCCAGCCCAGGGTCGCAAGGCCCGGGTCGATCCCCAAGACGATCACGCATCTCTCTCCTTCCTCATGAGATGTCCAGCAGCGCCGCCGCGTTTGCCCCCAGGATCTTTTCCATTTCGGTTTCCGTGAGCTTGAGGGCCTTCAGCCGCTCCATCTCCGTCGCCGCGGTCCACATGGGAAAATCGCTTCCGAACAGCACCCGGTCTGCTCCATAAGCCCGGATGACCCGCCTGGCCTCCCCGGGGCTCATCGCGTACAGGGAACTGGAACAGTCCACCCAAAGGTTGTCATACCCGGTCAGCCGGTCCGCGCCCTCGCTCCAGTTGGACCAGTACCCCAGATGCGCCCCGATGACCCGGAGCCTGGGAAAGCGTTGGAGCACGTCCTCCAGCTGGGGCGGGTTGGAATTGTGGTATCGGGTATCTCCCGTGTGGCACATCAACACCAGATCCATCTCTTGCAGCGCCTCGTACAGGTCGTCAAAGCGCGGATCGTTCATGGCCACCCTCTGGATATCCGGATGGATCTTTACGCCCTTCAGCCCCAGCCCGCGGATTCGGCGAACCTCGTTTCCCTTGTCCGGTGTATCCTGGTTCATGGCGCCGAAACCGTATAAAAGCCCTGGATGAGCCGCCACCACCTCGGCGATATAATCGTTGATGTGGGCAGTCTGGGACGCCGTGGTGGCTGCCGAACATACGACGATCCGATCCACCCCGGCCTCCCGCTCCGCCTCGAGCATCGTCTGCAAGCGCCCGTCGTTTTCCATGGGGAGCTCGTAGAATATTCCGATGTTTTGCGCCGCCTTTTCGGCGATCAGATCGGGAAATATATGGGTATGTACGTCAATGATCATGGTTTCACCATCCAGACGGATATAGTATACCAGTTCCCGGTTAATTCTGTTATGCCCATCACAAGGGGCTATAACAAAAGCCTGGATCCCAAAAGGACTCTTGCAGGCAATCGCCGCAAGAGTCCTTGTTTTTTTCTCTCTGCTTCACCATGCAAAGTCAAATGCCAATAAAAAAGGAGGGTTACCCCT
>JAAYOH010000035.1 GCA_012520375.1 Clostridiales bacterium | reverse complement strand
TTTGAGAGTTGTGTTGTTTTAGATGGTGGTTAGACGGGGCCTTTGGCGGAAACACAGGCCAAGATGTTTGAGAGTTGTGTTGTTTTAGATGGTGGTTAGACTCCCAGGAGGCACTTTTGTACTGGGCCAAGGTTTGAGAGTTGTGTTGTTTTTGATGGTGGTTCAATGTGATTCTCTTTATCACGCAATCAATAAAACCCCCGCGCCCCGGCGTGCCGCTGCACGCCGGGGCGCTTCGTTCGCGTTTTCCCACAGGTTCATTTTACGTTTGCCCGCAGGTTTTCGCCTTACGAACTAAAAGAGTTGGATGAACAGCACCACGATGATGATCAGGGGCAGCACGTAGGTCATGTAGGGGCGCATCCAGGCCGGGACCTTGGCCCCCTCGCCGGCGTTGACCTCGAGGATGTACTTGTCCCAGCCCCAGCCGAACCTCCAGGTACAGAACAGCACGTACACCAGGCTGCCTATGGGCAGGGCAAGGTTGGACACCAGGAAATCTTCGAAGTCGCCGAAGTTGCGGCCCAGGAAGATCTTTTGGCTGAAAAATCCGCCGATGTTGCTGTAGATGAAGGGCAGGGTGAGGAGGGCGAAGGCGACGGCGTTGAGGACGGCGATCTTCAGCCGGCTGAGCTTGGTCCACTCCAGCCAGAAGGACATGATGTTCTCGAACACCGCGATGACCGTGGACATGGCGGCGAACACCATGAACAGGAAGAAGACGGCGCCGATGAAGCGCCCCGCCGCCATGTTGTTGAAGATGGAGGACAGGGTGGTGAACAGGAAGACCGCCCCCGCCTGGTCCGCGCCGATGGCGGTGGCTTCCGGGTTGAAGGTGAAAAAGGCGGGGAAGATGATCAGGCCGCTCATGAGGGCCACGAAGGTGTCCATCCCTACGATGGTCAGGGACTCCCCCAGCAGGGAGCGGTCCCTGTCGATGTAGGAGCCGAAGATGGCGATGGAGCCGATGCCCAGGGACAGGGTGAAAAAGGCCTGGCTCATGGCCCCGGAGATCACGGTGCCCAGGCCGTACTCCGCCGCGTTGGCCGGGTTGGGGATAAAGTAGAAAGCCAGGCCCTTGCCCGCGCCCGGCAGGATGAGGGCGTAGATGGCCAGGCCCATCACCAGCAGGAACAGCAGCAGCATCATGACCTTGGTGATGCGCTCCACGCCCTTCTGCAGGCCCATGGCGCACACCCCGAAGCCCAGCAAAATGACCAGGATCGTCATCATGATGTTCAGCGTGGGGTTGGTGATCATGTTGACGAACACCTCGATGCCCACCTCGGCCCCCTGGGCGGAGATGGAGCCGTTGAGGAACTTGAAGAAGTAGATGAAGAACCAGCCGGTGATGGAGGTGTAGAACATCATGAGCATGTAGTTGGCCGCCACGCCCAGGTACTTCATCCAGTGCCATTTCTGGCCCTTCTTCTGCAGCACGTCGAAGGAGGTGGCGATGGAGCGCCCGCTGGCGCGGCCCACCGCCAGCTCCGCCGTCATCACCGGGATGCCCAGCAACAGCAGGAAGGCCAGGTAGAAGACCAGGAAGATGCCGCCGCCGTAGGCGCCGCACCAGATGGGGAAGCGGTACACGTTGCCCAGTCCAATGGCGCAGCCGGCGGAGATCAGGAGGAAACCGAGCCGGGACGAAAACTTTTCGCGGTTCTGCATAGGCTCAAATCCTTTCCATAATACTTGGCGCACAGGGGGCGCTTCGCCGCTGTGCAGCATTGCAGGGATGATAGCACAAATCGGCAGTCCTGTCAACCGGGGTCTGCCGAAAACAAGGCGATCGTCTGTACCAATCAAGGCGATGCTTCGGCCTCCTGCCGCGCCGCCAGCCTCCGGGCGATCCCGGCCCGCACCTCCTCCTTCCCCTCAAAGGTCATCATGTCCAGGCAGGCCAGGGCCTGTTCCCCCATCCCGGGGTCGAAGAACCCGGCGGCGTAAAATTCCCGGGCCAGGTCGTTCTGTGCGGCCACGGCGAAGGGGCTGGCCTTTTGCGCCTTCACCCGGATGTCGTATACCGGAAGCCGCACCCCCAGGGGCACGCCGAAATCGTCCCCCTGGGCCTGCAGCTGCATGCCCCCGCTGTCGTAGCGGATGTACTCGGTATCCCCCAGCCGCCCCGCCACCCGGAAGCACCGGGGCTCCCGGTAAAATTGCCGGATCAGTTCCAGGCACAGTTCGCACACCTTGACGAAGCTCCTGTAGCTGGCCTTGATCATGTCCCGGGACAATTTGCTCCCCGCCTCCTGCAGGGCCGCGATGGCGCTGGCCGCCGTCACCCCCGCCGCCGTGCCCCCCTGGTTGAAATCCCGGTTTCCGCTGGTCTCCTTCAGTTCCTCCACCGTGTCCCGCAGCACGGTCAGCACCCCGGCGGGGAGGGGCGTGGTCTCTATGGGCATGATGCTGTCCTTTGGGCTCCCCCCGGTCAGGTAGTGCACGAAGTCGTTCTGCCAGTCGGCGAACTCCGCCTCGTTCACGCTCCCATCCCCCTTGATGAAGTAGCGGGGCCGGGCCGCCATCATGGCGTTTTTCAGGATCACCTGGTTCAGCCGGTCGATGCGCGTCTGGGGATCCTTGCACACGTCCAGGTATCCAAAGCCCGTGGGCCCGTCCTCCTCGGGGAACAGGGGGTCCAGCACGAAGGGGTACAGCCCGTGGTCGTACAGCCCCGTGTTTGAAAGCATCGGGTCGTCCTCCGAGGCGTACAGCACCTGGTCCCCCACGAAGCGGCACAGGTGCAGGGCCCCTTCCTCCCGGTAGTACCAGTCCACCACCGCCCGCTTCCCCCCCTGTTCGATTCGCTCCTCGTGGACGTACTGCTTCACCAGCCCCGCGTCCCCGCCGCCCTTCAGCTTCAGCCCGGGATACTGCTTGGCCAGATGCTCCTGGTCCGCCAGTTCCACCCAGAACAGGTAGCGGGAGCGCTGCAGGTCCCGCACCCCGGGCTCCCAGTACAGGTTCAGGATGTCCACGGCGCACAGCTCGATGTCCCCCAGGCCCCGCAATTTGCCCGAATCCCAGAACACCCCGTAGGCGCCGGTGCCCGTCTTCAACTTGCGCCACCACATCCGGGAATAGGCCTCCTCGAAGTCGTTCATCTCCAGCACCGCGGGCAGTACTTTGGAGAGCAGCTCCGCGTCCTGCCGGTCCCCGGGCTCCCGGGGCAGCACCACCGGGGCGGGGATGTTGTCCATGGCGTCCGCGTGCTTGTTGGCGATGGCGTTCAGCAGCCAGGCGCTGGCGACCCCCGGCTCCGCCTTCCCCGGTTCCCCGTGCCGCAATTTGTACCATTCCTGGTTCTCGATGATGCGCCGGTCCAGGGCCGCTTTCCCCGCCCGGTACTTGTCCAGGGCCTCCCTGGCCTCCGCCACCCGCTGGGCCGTCATCCGCTCCTTTTTCATGCCGATCCTCCCTTCATGTTCAGGGGGTCCTCCCCTGCCCGGGGCGCCGTTGCCCCGGTCCGGGGCGTGATGGGCCGCTCCATCAGCACGTACCGCCCTTCGTCGTAGGCGTGGTCTTCCCCCCGGGTATCCACGTCCTCCACCCGGCCCGGGTCGTACACCAGGGCGGGCAGGGTGCGGATGAAATGGCGGCAGGTCCGGAAGGCGTACAGCATGGGCAGCCCCTCCCCGTCGAAGGCCAGGCGATAGTGGTACTGCATCTTCCCCGCCAGCCGGGTGTTGTCCCCCTTCCCCCAGAACACCCGCTCCCGGGCCATGATGTCCGCGATGCTGTCGCCCCCGTCCCGCTGGGCGATGGCCGGGTCCGCCACCCCCATGATCTCCCGCCCCTTCAGGTTCTCGTTTTCCTGCTCCATGGCCCGGATGCGCCGGGCCAGTTCCGCCACCTCCAGCCGTAGCCCCCGGTCCGGCGCGCCGCCGCAGCCGTAGTATTCCGCGATGCGGTACAGCCTGCCGTCCTCGTCCACCGCCCACCAGCCCACGGAAAAGGGCCGGGCATAGCCCCAGTCAAAGCCCCGGATCAGGGTCCAGTGCCCGGGGATCCGGAAGGGCGCGATCACGTGGCTCCATCTTCGGTCGACGTAGTGGGCGGGGTCGTCCCGCCATTCGGTGAACACCTGTCCCTCAAAGCTGTCCCAGCTGCCGTACAATTGGGCGTTGCGCTCCGCCTCCGGCAACATGCCCAGGTTCGCCAGGTACCCCGGGTCGTTGGTGAGCAGCGCCCGGTTGTCGAACACCGTGGCGGGCACGAACAGCCGGGACCGGGTCATGCGCTTTGTCCCCCCTTCCGGCAGGCCTACCTCCACCTCCTCCACAATGGGGGTCATGGGGGGCGCCGCCGTGATGAAGCGGTTCTTCACCCAGCCGTGGCCCACGCCCCCGGGATTGGTGGTGCCCCGCATGCCCACAAAGGTGCCGGGCCCCGCCGGGCGGTTCCGGGAAAACATGAAGGAATACTCCGCCCAGGTGAAATGGGTCAACTCGTCAAAGATGATCAGGTCGAACTGCAGGCCCCGGTACTTCTCCCGGTCCGCGGTCCCGTACATGCTGCCGAAGGACACGGTGGCCCCGGAGGGGAAGGTCCAGCGGTGGGCGGTCACGTTGTACCGCGCCCCGGGGAAGGCGGACCCGTAGTACACAAGGCTCTTGTCGATCAGCTCCCGAAGCTGGGGAAAGCTCTTCCGCAGGATCAGGGCCCGGAACCAGGGCACCCCCACCCAGTACAGGGGCAGCATCACCGCCGCCTCGCTCTTGCCGCCCCCCGCCGCGCCCCCGTACAGCACCTCGTATTCCCGCCGCCGCAAAAACTCCGCCTGCCGGGGCTGGGGCCGCCATAGCACCTTTTTCATTCTTCCTCTTCGCAGGGCTCGGGCAGGATGATCACGTTTTCCGGCGCCTCCCCTTCCCCCATGCCCTCGCTCAAACGGGCCAGGGCCTTCAGCGCCCCGGTCACGTCCTTCAGGGCCCGCACATCCGCCTTGTGGAAGATGCGCTCCTGGGTCTCGCTGCCCTTCCCGTCTCGCACCGCCACCAGGTGCCGGTAAAACTGCTGCTCGTCCTCCAGCATGCGTCGGATGACCGCGGACAGGGTGGCCACCGCCCGGGCCAGCTCCCGCCGGGGGCGCTCCTCCGTCAGCCGCAGCCACCCTTCCCGGGCGATGCGCTTGTACAAGGTGGAGCGCCCCACCCCGTACTGCTCCGCCAATTCGCTCACCGGGACCCCCTCTCTTGTATAGGCTTCCCGGATCCTGTCCCAATCCGCCATACCTTTCCCTCCCTCATTCGTAGTACCGG
>JAAYOH010000034.1 GCA_012520375.1 Clostridiales bacterium | reverse complement strand
CGCCTCCCGCTTCTACACTCGCCAAAGTGTGTCCGCGAAAGACGTCGTTGACTCTTCAGAATCTGACTTCTTCTTTCTCTCTTCGCTCTCGCTGTACCGTTTTCAAGATTCGACGCGCCCCAGGTCCGCCCCCGTCAGGGGGACTTCCCTCGAGCGCCTAGTAATTGTACCACTTTTCCCCTCCATTGTCAACCCCTTTTTCCCCGGAAATCTCCCCTTTTTCAGTTAACAAGTCGTAATGCCCCGATCTTGCCGGCGATTTTTGCCAAGACATGATGATCACAGTCTTTTTCCCGCTTTCAGGGCTTTTGCCACATTCGGGATCCCTTGCAATCCTGGGAAAAATCGGATATACTGCACGAAGGATAAACCTTTATTATAACCACATATTGTTTAAGGAGAGAACGCCATGCAAATCGGACTTGAAGGCCGCTGTGAGCAGTTGGTGACCCCTTCCCTTTCCGCCCGGGCGCTGGGCAGCGGCGCCGTAGATGTGTACGCCACCCCCGCCATGATCGCCCTGATGGAGCAGACCGCGGCCCAAAGCGTCGCTCCCCATCTGGAAGAAGGCTTCTGCACCGTAGGGACAGCCTTGAACGTGAGCCACGAAGCCGCCACCCCCATGGGCATGAAGGTCTGGTGCAACAGCGTGCTCCTGGAAATCTCCGGGAGAAAGCTCACCTTCCGGGTGGAAGCCTTTGATGAAAAGGGCCGGATCGGCGCCGGTACCCACGAGCGCTTCATCGTCAGGCAGCAGTCCTTCGAAGCCCGGGCAAGGGCCAAATTGGAGGACTAATTCAGCGCTGCATCCAGGATCTCGTCCCCGAACCTTTCCTTTGCAAGCGCTTCCATCAGAAGCGCTTCTTCCGTATTTTGGCTCATCAGTTCCCTCGCCTCATCGTGAGCCTCCTTCAGCAGTCGGGTATCCATCCCGGACATCCCGATCCCCTGCAGCATGGCCCCGGACTGTCGGGTACCCAGGATCTCCCCTACCCCCCGCAGTTCCATATCCCTTTGGGCAATGACAAAGCCGTCCCCCGTACGGGTCAACAGGTCCAGTCTTTCATTGGACTGAGCCATCAGGAAACACCAGGATGTGTGGTCGGCGCGCCCCACCCGTCCCCGCAGCTGGTGCAACTGGGCCAGGCCGAAGCGCTCCGCATTCTCAATCACCATCACCGTAGCGTTGGGCACATTGACGCCCACCTCGATGACCGTGGTAGCCACCAGTACGTCCGTCTCCCCCGCCGCGAAGCGCTCCAGCGCCTCCGCCAATTCGGCGCTCTTCATCTTGCCATGGGCAAGTCCCAGCCTAAGTCCCTTCAGGGGGCCCTCCCGAAGTTCCTCGTAGACCATTTCGGCCGGCCGGGCCTCTATGGCCTCGGACTCCTCCACCAGTGGGCACACGATATACGCCTGCCGCCCCTCCGCCACTTGATCCCGTATAAAGCCGTACATCCCCCCGCGCTTTTCCTCGGGCACGATGTGCGTCTTCACCGGAACGCGTCCCGGGGGCAGTTCGTCGATGATGGATATGTCCAGGTCTCCATACAGGATGAGAGACAGGGTTCTGGGGATGGGGGTAGCGGACATGACCAGCACGTTCGGTGCCGTACCCTTCCGGGACAACAGGGTGCGTTGCCGCACTCCGAAGCGGTGCTGCTCGTCGGTGACCACCAGACCCAGGTCTTTATAGGATACGGCTTCCGAAATCAGGGCATGGGTGCCAATGACCACTTGCCATGCGCCGCAGGCAATCGCCTCATGGGCCAGTCGTTTTTCTTTGATCCCCAGGCTCCCCGTCAGCAGCCCTGCCCGGATGCCCAGGGGTTCCATCAGGCGCTGTGCTTCCTCATAATGCTGCCTTGCCAGCACCTCGGTAGGGGCCATCATGGCGCCCTGGTATCCCGCCTGTGCACACAGCACCAGGGCTCCAAAGGCCACGGCAGTCTTGCCGCATCCCACATCCCCCTGCACCATCCGGGCCATTGCCCCTTGCCCCTGCAGATCCTCCGCGATTTCCCGGAGCACGCGGGCCTGGGCCCCGGTGGGGGCAAAGGACAGATGCGAAAAGTAGGCCTCCACCGCCCCTTCGGGAACGGGGATGGGGACACCTTTCTTCGTCCTGCCCCGCAACAACCGCAACGCCACCTGGTACAGCAACAGTTCCTCAAAAGCCAGCCTTCGCCGGGCAGCGGTCAGGTCCTCCATGGACCGGGGGGCATGGGCCTGCCGCAGAGCCCACGCCCTTTCCACCAGGCCGCGTCGCAGGCGCAGGGATCCGGGCAACCGTTCCGGTTCTTTTTCCACCCCGTCCAGCGCCTGCTCCACAAAGCCCCGGTACACCGCCGCCGGGATCCCCGGGACGGGGGCATACACCGGAAGGATGCCCCGGGCGCTCTCAAAGCTGGGACAGGTGAGCTGCAGGCCGCTGTGTTTGGCGTCCACCCTGCCGTACAGGCGCAGGGGGCCCTCCTGTCCCAGCCTTTTTTTCACCCAGGGCTGATTGAACCATACAGCGGTCATGTAGCCGCTCTCGTCCCCCACCCGGCATTTTGTCATGTGCAGCCCCTTGAAATAGCCCGCCTGGATACCTCCCTTCCGATGCACTTCCACCAGCGCCTGCTCCCCGGGCCGAAGGGCGGCCAGGGGCTTTGCGGCGCTCAGGTCCCGGTAGTCGACGGGCAGGCGCAACAAAAGATGGCGGACGGTATGAATACCGGCCGCCCGCAAACATTCGAGCCTTTTGGGCCCCATCTTGTGCAGATCTTTTAGTTCCTGTGCCACGGCTATTCCACGGCGATCAGGTAATAGTACAGGGGCTGTCCGCCGTAGCTCAGGGACACGTCGCACATGGGGTATTGCTCCTGGATGATATCGCTCAGCTTTGTAGCGCTCTCCTCGGAGATCTCTTCGCCGTAGTAGATGGAGATCAGTTCGGTCTCCTCGTTCACCATCTCTTCCAGCACATCCTGGGCAATTTGGGTCACGTCACTGCCCAGCATCTCGATGTGGTTGTCCACCAGGGCCATGATGTCCCCCTCATGGATCTCCCTGTCCTCGAAGGTGGTGTCCCGCACCGCGTAGGTGATAGAGGCGGTATGCACGCGCTCCGCAGCCTCCTGCATGCACCTGGCATTCTCTTCCCCGGATACGTCGGGCATGAAGGCCACCGCCGCAGCAATGCCCATGGGCACCGATTTGGTGGGCAACACATAGACCTTTTTCTGGGTGAGTTCCGCTGCCTGCTGGGCTGCCAGGATAATATTGGTGTTGTTGGGCAGGACAAAGACCTGTCGGGCGGGCACCGACTCGATGGCCTGGTACAGATCATCGATGGAAGGGTTCATGGTTTGTCCCCCGTCCACCACCTTGTCGACGAACAGCTGGTCGAAGATGTTCACCAGCCCCTCGCCCAGGGCCACCGCCACCATGCCAAATTCTTTTAATTCTTTCTGGGCGGCCTCCCGCTTGGCCAGACGTTCCCGCGCTTCCTCGAACATGTTGTCGATCTTGATGGCGTCCAACTCGCCCAATTCCAGGGCCATTTGCAGCACTTTGCCCGGCTCGTTGGTATGGACGTGCACCTTTACCACTTCCAGGTCCCCGATGACCAACACACAGTCGCCGATGCGCTCCAGCCGCTGGCGCAGCCTGGCCACCTGGGAATCCTTCAGGCCGGGCTTTGGGTGGCTAACGATGAATTCGGTGCAGTATCCGAAGGTGATCTCGTCCAGGGATTCGTGGTCGTCTATGTACTCTCCGGGCATGGGCAGGGCCTCGTCGCCCTGTATCAGATCGCCCAGGCTCTCCCCTTTCATCACCGCCAGGAATCCGGTGAACACCATCATCAATCCCTTTCCGCCGGAGTCCACGACGCCGGCTTGCTTCAGGGCGGGCAACATCTCGGGGGTGCGTTTTAAGATCTCGTTCCCCCCGCTTACCACCAGCTCCATCAACTCCAGGCAGTCCTCGGTCCTGTTTTCGGGCTTTTCCACAGTCTCCGCCACCACCCGGGCCACGGTCAGGATGGTGCCTTCTTTGGGCTTCATGACCGCCTTGTAGGCGGTATCCGCGCCGCTGCGCAGCGCCTTTGCCATGTGCCTGGCATCCATCTCATCCACGCCCTCTAGAGCCCGGGAAAAACCCCGGAAGATCTGGCTGAGGATGACCCCGGAATTGCCCCGGGCGCCTCGCAATGAGCCCTTGGCCACAAGGCTGGCCACCTCGGACACCGTGGGGGCCGTGCGCGTCCCCAGGTCCTTCACCGCCATGCTGATGGTCTGAGACATGTTGGTTCCGGTGTCCCCGTCGGGTACGGGAAAAACATTCAGCGCATCGATGCTCGCCCGGTTCCGCTCCAGCAGGGTGGCCCCTGCCAGGAACATGTCCTTGAGCATCATACCGTCTATCTTTTTCATTCTATTCTATGACCTCCCCATCCGGTTCTCACACCCGGATGTCTTCCACTGACACGTTCACCTTGCCCACCTTGATGCCGGTCAGGTGCTCGATCTTGTACCTCACCGTTTCAATGATGGTCTCGGCCACCGCGCCGATGGAAATGCCGTACTCAACGATGATGAACAAGTCCACGTCCACACTGTCTCCGCCGGGGTGGATGCGCACGCCGCGCCCTAAGTTCTCCCGGCCCAACAGCTCGACCAGACCGTCCGTGGTGCGTTTGGAGGCCATGCCAACGATCCCGTAGCAATCGAGCGCGCTGTAGCCGGCAACCTTCAACAGAATCTCCTCATCCACGGTCACAGTGCCCATTTCCGTCGTAAATTTGCAGTCCATAATCAGACCTCCTTGGGAATGCAACTGTCACGCCCGCCCATAGTATACAGGCTTTTCGCCCCTTGTGCAAGCAAAAAGCCAAAATCCTCCGGGTTTACCCCATCATTTTACATGAAAACGGGCTTGCATTCGGGGAGAATGGGTGGTATAATATTTCTGTTTGATTTCCACTATGCCCGAAGGAGGTGTGGTCAATGGGCAAGTTTTGTGAGGTCTGCGAGAAAGGCACGATGTCGGGCAATAAGGTGAGCCATTCCGAAAGGAAAACGCGCCGTGTCTGGGCTCCCAACACCCAGCGTGTCCGTGTGATCGTGAACGGTGCACCCAAGCGCATGCATGTGTGCACTCGTTGTCTGCGCAGCGGAAAAGTGCAGCGTGCACTTTAGTACGCAATCTAAAAAAACTTTTACGAAAGCCGCCGATTCCGGCGGCTTTATGCCGTCAAAGAACCCGCAAATCAAGCGACGAAGAGCGGGTTCATTTTTTTATAAGTAATGAAGAAAGACGATAGAGCGAAGGAATCACGGAGAAAGTACAAAGGCGGGAAGGGTTGTATTTAACCGAACTTTCCCAAACCTCGTACGAAGACCTGATAATAGATTTGTACACTGATATCGGAACCAAAAACGAAAGTGAGGGAAACAATATGAAGAAATTGGTTTGTATGGTTCTTGCAGCAATGATGCTCCTGTCCGGTGTAGCGTTTGCCGAAGGCAAGCTCTCGATCCAGGGTTCTACCTCGGTGACGCCCCTGATGGAGAAGCTGGTCGCCGCGTTCCCCGACAAGTCCGTCGAGTGCGAAGTGCAGGGCACGGGTTCCTCCGCCGGCATCAAGGCCGCCATCGAGGGCACCGCGGACCTGGGCATGTCCTCCCGGAACCTGAAGGAAGCCGAACTGGCCGAGCTGACGCCCATCATCATCGCCATGGACGGCATCGCCGTGGTCGTGAACCCGGAAAACTCCGTGAAGTCGCTCACCAAGGAACAGGTGTCGCAGGTATTCAAGGGCGAGATCGTCAACTGGAAGGATCTTGGCGGCGAGGACGCCCCCATCGTACTGATCTCCCGCGAGGCCGGAAGCGGCACCCGGGACGCCTTTGAAGAACTGATGGAGCTGACCACCGAGAAGGACGGCAAGAAGCTGAGCCTGGTAGATTTTGCCTATCCGATCGTCGCGAGCGGCAACGGCGAAGTCAAGCAGAACGTGGCGACCAAGAAGGGCGCCATCGGTTACCTGAGCCTGGGCAGCGTGGACGACACCCTGGTCGCCGCGAAGATCGACGACGTGGAAGCCACCCCGGAGAACATCAAGAACAACACCTACGCCATCGCCCGCCCGTTCATCGTGGTCACCAAGGGGGCCCCGAGGGCCGACGTGCAGGCGCTGATCGACTTCATCCTGGGCGCCGAGGGCCAGCAGATCGTGGCGGACAACCACTACATTACAATGGGGTAAGAGGTAAGTGCAACCATGAACCGTACTTCACAAAAAGCAATTGAAGCACTGTTCCTGCTCAGCGCGATCATTTCTGTGATCGCGCTGGGTTTGATTCTGTGGTTCATTTTAATGAAGGGCATACCTGCCCTGCGCGAGATCGGAATTTGGGAATTCGTCTCGGGCGACCTATGGATGCCGTCGGCTGATCTCTACGGCATTTTGCCCATGATCGTCAGCTCGCTGCTGGTGACATTGGGCGCGGTGGCAGTGGGTACGCCGGTCTCGATCCTTGCGGCGCTGTTTTTGACCCAGCTGGCGCCCAAGAAACTGGCAAATGCGGCTCAGGTTGTTATCGAGTTGCTGGCCGCCATCCCGTCCGTCGTGTACGGCTTTTTCGGGTTGGCGCTAATCGTTCCCACGATCGACAAATGGTCGGGCGGCTACGGCGGCAACAGCCTGTTCGCGGGCATCATCATCCTGGCGATGATGATTCTACCCACGATCATTTCCGTATCGGCAACCTCGCTGAAAGCCGTGCCGGAGGCGTATAAGGACGCGTCCCTCGCACTGGGCGAAAGCATAACCGGTACATCGTATCGCGTCATGCTGCCGGCAGCCAAGACGGGCGTTTTCACCGCGATCGTGCTGGGCATCGGGCGCGCCGTGGGCGAGACTATGGCGGTGATCCTGGTAATGGGCAACACGCCCCGCATGCCCGATTTTTTCAACAAGGGACTTGCGGCGCTGTTCCAGCCGACCCGCACGCTGACCGGCAACATCGCCATCGAGATGGGCTACGCTACCGGGCTGCACGAAGGCGCGTTGTTTGCCACCGCCACGGTGCTGCTGGTATTCATCGTGATAATCAATCTGACCCTATGGTGGATTCAGAAGAAGGCGGGGTCGGTACAATGAACAAAAGACGGGACGCTGTTGTCAAGGCCTTGATGGTGCTTTCCACCGCCGCCGCTTGTGCGGTGCTGGTTTGGATCTTGTCGTTCATCATGGCAAACGGTCTTAGCCACATAACGAAGGACTTTCTGTCGTCGCTGGTGCCGCAGCTTATAACCACGGTGTATCTCATCGCAGGAACCCTCGTCGTAGCGTTGCCCATCGGCGTCGGCACGGCGATCTATCTGAGCGAATATGCCAAACCGGGAAAGCTGCTCTCCTCGGTGCGCTTCGCCATCCAGTGCCTGTCCAGCATTCCTTCGATCATCTACGGACTGTTCGGATATGTGCTGATGGGCACGATGCTCAAATTCGGTTTCTCTCTGGTGACCGGTATGTTCACACTGGCGGTCATGGTTTTGCCCATCCTGATTTCGACGACCGAGGAGGCGCTCATGTCTGTACCTCAGGCCTATCGGGAAGGCAGCTGGGCGTTGGGCGCAGGGCGGCTTCGAACCACGATGCGTATCGTGCTTCCCACTGCGCTTCCGGGCGTAATCACCGCCGCAATCCTCAGCATCGGGCGCATCGTGGGCGAGACAGCGGCAGTGTATCTCACCGTTGGCACGTCGCTGAAGGTGCCGACGAACCTGCTCAGTTCGGGCAGGACGCTGTCCGTACACCTGTATTTGCTTGCAAAAGAGGCCATCACGCCCGATGCGTTCTCCGAAGCCTACGCCACTGCCACGCTACTGATTTTCGTGGTGCTGGGCATCAATCTGCTGGTCAGACTGACGACGAGGTGGAAGAAGGGGTAAAGAAACGATGTCAAATGTGTTCGAGATTTCTGATTTGGATTTGTTTTACGGCAACTTTCAGGCGCTCAAAAAAGTCAATATGGACGTACCCGAGCGCCAGGTGACCGCGTTCATCGGGCCTTCGGGTTGCGGCAAGAGCACGTTGCTCAAGACGCTCAACCGCATGAACGACGCCATCGAAGGCGTAAAAATCACCGGGCAGGTGCTGCTTCGGGGAAGCGACATCTATCAGGGTATGGATGTGAGCAAGTTGAGGAAACGGGTAGGCATGGTGTTCCAGAACCCCAATCCATTCCCCCTCAGCGTGTTTGACAACATCGCCTATGGCCCGCGCACCTATGGCATCCGAAACAAGAGCAAGCTGCAGGGTATTGTGGAGCATTCCCTCAAAAAGGCTGCAATTTGGGATGAGGTGAAAGACCGACTGAACAAGTCGGCGCTATCCCTCTCCGGCGGTCAGCAACAGCGGCTGTGCATTGCCCGGGCGCTGGCGGCCGAGCCCGAGGTGCTGCTGATGGACGAACCTACCTCGGCGCTGGACCCGATTTCTACCTTGCGCATCGAGGATCTGGTGATGGAGCTGAAACAAGACCTGAGCGTGATCATCGTGACCCACAACATGCAGCAGGCAGCGCGCATTGCCGACCAAACTGCTTTCTTTTTGCACGGCGAAGTGATAGAATATGAATCGACGGAGCAGATGTTCCATCTTCCCAAGGATCCGCGCACCCAGGACTACATCACCGGACGATTTGGGTAAGGAAAGGCTGTTGGGGATACAGAATCCATCCCCAAAGCCTGTGTTCCGGTGTTTTTTGCCGCAGGTGCGGATTTCATATCAGATCACACCGGTTCAAGCTAAGAAGAGGAGCTGCAAATGAATCATCTCATTTACTGTGTGGACGACGACGCCCCCATCCGCGAGCTGTTGGAGGCAAACCTGAAGCGGGAAGGATTTCGCGTGCGCGCGTTTTCCGACGCTGACGGACTGCTTCTGGCGCTCAGGGATCAGCTGCCCGACCTGTTCCTGCTGGATTGGATGCTGCCGGGGATGGATGGGCTGGAGCTGTGCCGCACGCTTCGGCAGATGGAGAATACGCAAAGTATCCCCATCATCATGCTGACCGCCAAAGATCAGGAGGTCGACATGATCTTAGGCATCGAGATGGGGGCTGACGACTATATCAGCAAGCCCTTCTCCATGCGCGAGTTGACCACCCGCATCAAGGCCATCTTCCGGCGCGTGCATCGGCTGGAAAATGCCAGCGGAGGCGCGATGCTAAGGCTGGGCGAGATCTATATGGAGCCGGGTGCGCGCCGCGTGACGGTGGACGGAGAGCCGATCACCCTGACGCTGAAAGAATTCGAGCTGCTCAAGATGCTGCTAAGTTCGAAGGGTATGGTGCTGACGCGGGATCTGCTGCTGGAAACCGTGTGGGGCTACGACTACAACGGCGGAACACGCACGGTAGACGTACACATCATGCAGCTGAGGAAGAGGTTGGGCGCGGCAGAACGATACATCGAAACCGTGCGCGGCGTAGGGTACCGTATGAGCGGGGCGGTGTGACACCATGCAAAGGCGATTGTTTTTTTTCATGGCGCTTTCGTTGGCGCTGGTGATCGCTTTGATGGGGCTGGTCACGTTTTATGCCGCACAAGAAACGTCCGTGCGCCAGGTGGACGCGCAGCTAAACACCTGCTGGGAGCTGGTGAAAGGCGCGTTATCCGAAGCGAATGAGGAGCAGTATCCGGCGCTGGTGCGTCGGCTGGGCGAGCCGGCAAGTCTTCGGGTTACGCTGATCAAAGCTGACGGCGTGGTGCTTGCCGATTCAGCCAGCGAGAATGCCACTGTCCCGGAAAACCACCTGCATCGTGAAGAGGTGCAAAGGGCACTCAAGGGTGGGGACGGCGTAGCGCAGCGATTCTCTGTGACCGAGCGCCAGCAGATGCGCTACTTTGCGCGCCAGTGGAACGGCATGGTTCTGCGGGTGTCCATACCGATAAACCTGTTGGCAGGTTACACCCGTGGAGTGCTGATGGTGATTCTCTCTTCTGCCGTCTTTGCTTTGCTTCTGAGTGTGCTGTGCATCTTCCTGTACACCCGCGAAATGCTGAAGCCGCTCAGCGCATGGGCCATCTGGGCAGAGCAGGTGATTGAAAATCCGATGAATCCGCCGCCGGCACCCGCGCACGCCAGGTCCCGGTTCGCCGAGTCCATCCGACGGTTGGTAGAGCGGCTCTGCGGAGCTTTGATGGAGACGAGCCACCAGACGGACAAATTGGAGACCATCCTGAGCGGCATGAATTCCGGGCTGATCGCGCTCTCACAGCAGCGCGGCGTATTGCTGATGAACCGGCAGGCCAGAAAGTGGTTCAACGTGACGCAGTTTCAGCCGGGCACCGACCTTCTGGTGCTGACCCAGCAAAGTGCGCTCAGTCAGCTGTTGATCGGCCAAGGCGAAGTTCAGCTAAACCTTCGAGGTCAAAGCATTGCAGCGCGCTGGATGCCGGTTGACGAAGGAAACGAGTTGTGGGGACTGATTTGGCTGGAGGATGTGACCGAAAAGCTGGGCAGTGAGATCATGCGCCGCGAGTTCGTATCCAATGTTTCTCATGAGATGCGGACGCCCCTCGCAGCGATTCAGGGGGCAACGGATTCGTTGCGGGCGCCGGACACCCTGCCCGAAGAGCGCCAGCGGCTGTTGGACATGATCGAGCACGAGGTGAACTGGCTCTCTGACCTGATGCGTGACCTGCTCACCCTCAGCCGCGTGGAAAGTATGTATAAAGACTTCGAGCGCGAAAAGCTGTCCCTCAAGGATGTGATGCAAGATGTGGTGCGCGTATCCGGCAAGATCGCCGAGAACAGGGGTGTCACTATCGATGTCCGGGATATCGCGGACATCAACGTGTCTGCCAACTATGCCCGCCTCAGGCAGCTGATCTCGAACCTGGTGGACAACGCCGTCAAATACAATGTACCCGGCGGAAGCGTAGTCGTGCGCGCCTGGGCTCAAGAGGGTATGCTGCATGTATCGGTCTGGGACAGTGGCATCGGCATCCCAAAGGACAAGCAAGTGCGGGTTTTTGAACGGTTTTACCGGGCGGACGACAGCCATTCCCGCACCACGCAAGGCACCGGCCTGGGCCTTTCCATCGTCAAGCATATCGTGCGGCTGTACAACGGCACAGTAGAGCTCACTTCGAGCCCTGGTTCAACCGAATTCAAGCTGCATCTTCCCATCGTGGAAAAAGAATAGGAGGGGAAACAAACAATGAGCCGTACCCATTTTGAGCGAAGCCTGATTGAGCTGCATGTGCGCGTGGCAGACATGGCCACGCTGACCGAGGACCAATTGCGCAGCGCCATGATCGCGCTAAAAAACCGCGACGCGGTGCTTGCCCAGGAAGTCATCAAAAACGACGAGCGGGTGGATCTGCTGGAAAACCGCATCGAGCATGAGTGCGTATCGTTGATCGCACTGCAGCAGCCCATCGCCAAGGATCTGAGGCTTGTGACCGCGGTGCTGAAAATGATAACCGACATTGAGCGGGTCGCGGACCAAGCCGCTGACATCTGCGAGCTGATGATATCCGAGCTGCCCAACCTCACCATCACCATTCCCAGTACAATCCTGGAGATGGGCAACTACGCAGCAGGTATGGTGCACGACGCCGTGCACGCCTATCTGCAGCAGGATGAGGAGCAGGCGCGGGGCGTCATTGAACGAGACGAGCGCATGGACGATTGGTTTGAGCAAATGACCGGCTACCTGTGCGATCTGCTCAAGAGCGGTGCCGAGCCGCGGCAGGTCATCAAGTTGGCCTATGTCGCCAAGTATCTGGAGCGCGTGGCCGACCATGCCACCAACGTAGCCGAATGGGCGCTGTACCGGCTGATCGGCGAGCGGTAAATCAGGAAAATCATAGAAAAGATGATTATTATCCATTTTTCCCTTGTATTCTTCCGGGGAGCGGTGTATACTGTACGCAGTACATAGGGTGTACTACCTCGGGCAACTGAATATCGGTGTCTTCAGGGCAGGGTGACTCCCGTGGCGGGTCCATGGGGGAATTCCCGATTGGCGGTGACAGTCCGCGAGCGGCAACGCAGGATTTGGTGCAATTCCAAAACCAACAGTATAGTCTGGATGAAAGAAGATGATTTGCGAAAAGCTTTTTTCGCACCTGAACGACAGCGCTTTCAGGTGCGAATTTTCTTATTGCAGGAGGGTATCGCAAATGAATGCAAAGAACATCACGGTCAAGGATCTCACAAGGATCGCCATGCTCTGCGCCGTCGCCTACGTGGTCATGGCGATCGGCCGGGTCCCGGTGGTGCTGTTTTTGAAGTACGATCCCAAGGATGTGATCATCACCCTGGGCGGGCTGATCTGGGGGCCCCTCACCGCTTGCCTGGTCTCCGTCATCGTCTCTTTCATCGAGATGTTCACGGTGAGCGATACGGGTATCATCGGCTGCATCATGAACATCATCTCCACTTGTTCCTTCGCCTGCACGGCCTCCGTAATTTACAAAAAACGGCGCAGCCTGTCCGGCGCGGTGATTGGCCTGGCCGCCGGGAGCCTGATGATGATCGGGGTCATGCTGCTGTGGAACTACCTGATCACGCCCCTTTATATGAAGGTTCCCAGGGAAGAGGTGGTCAAGCTTCTGCTCCCCGCCTTCCTGCCCTTCAACGCCCTGAAGTCGGGCCTGAACGGGGCGATCACCTTCCTCCTGTATAAGCCAGTGATCTCCGCCCTGCGGCGCAGCGGCTTCATCGCCCTTTCCGACAGCAGCGGCCCCCGGCAAAAGCCCACGGGTTTGATCCTGCTGGCAGTAGCCGTCATCGTCACCTGCATTCTGTTTATCCTGGTGATGAACAAGGTCATATAGCGATACCATGGAGCAAGTCGAAGAAAGGCGCCCCTTCTATACCGCCGGAGGCGTCGTGATCCACGGCCGGGGCATCGGAAAACCGGCGGGAGTCCCCACGGCCAACCTGTCGATAGACGAGGCGCCCGACCTGCCGGAGCCCGGGGTGTACATCTCCCAGGTGATCATCAAGGGCGAGACCTTCTGTGGCGTCACCCACATCGGGGCGCGCCCCACCGTGGACCGGCGCAGGGAGCCCTCCTTCGAGACCCACATCCTGGACTTTGACCGGGACATCTACGGCGAGTTCATCCGGGTTTTGCTGTACGCCCGGATCCGGCCCCCAAAGAAGTTCCCCGATTTGCCCAGCCTGGCAGAACAGATCAAAAGGGACGGCGATGCCGCCCGGGCCTATTTCGGGCATCCCTCCGAAGCCAGATAGAGCGCTCGCCCCATCTCCCCCATCAGCCTTTCACAGGAGGGCACGTCGGTCCCGTTGCCGCACACCACCAGCACAAAGGGCCGCCGGGCGAACACGATGGCAGCGTCGTGGGTAATTCCCGTATCCTCCCCGGTCTTGTGGGCGACCTCCGCCAAGCCGCCCAGGTAGAAGGGGATCTTGTGGTTGATCTGCTGCAGCTTCAGGATGCGCAGCATATCCCGGGAGGCCTCCGGGCTGATCACAGTACCACGGTACAGGCGGGCCAGCAGTTCTCCCACCTCCCGGGCTGTGATGTAATTCTGGACGCCCAGGGCGTCCAACCGGGCATCGAACATTTTCCGGTTCAGTTGGGTGCCCCGGAAGCCCAGGTCCCGGATGCAGTCCCGGATCGCCTCCAGCCCCAGGATGTCAATGAGGTAATTGGTGGCAGTATTGTCGCTGAGCACCGTCATCAGGGTATAGAGGTCTTCCACCGTCACCTTGAGCCCGTCGTGCATATAGCTGAGGGCGCCGCAGGAGGGCACGCACTTCTCCCTCCGGATGACCACTTCCTGGTCCCTGGCAAGGTTCCCCCCATGGATGCGCCGCTGCGCCTCCACCAGCACGAAGAGCTTGATCACGCTGGCCGCCATCATGGGGACGTCCTCGTTCAGGGCCATCCTCTCCCCCGTCACCAAGTCCTCATACCACAGGCTGATCTTCCCCGGGAGCGCCTTCAGTTTTTCGATCATGTCCATTTAAGCATCCTTTCGGGCGCCACGGCTTTGCTGCAGATGGGCCATCCACCGCAACAGCCGGCGCACCGCAAAGCGCAGGGCCACGCCCCCGGCTACGAGCAGCGCCAGGGGGATCGCTTCCCTGGGTCCCACCGGGACCAGGTAAAACAACTCCGGCACCAGGAGCACGGCGCACACCAGCCCGATGAGCGACCCCAGCAACACGCTGAGCCGCAGGGGCGTCAGGGGCAGACATACCCCCGCCAGTTGCACCAGGCCCAGGATCGCCGCCGACAGGGTAGCCAGGGTGGAACACAACTCCTGGCTCAGGCCGTAGCGCTCCAGGATCATGGCCGCCGAGGCGCAAAAGGTGACCGCCACGGCGCCAGGCAGGGCGTGATACAGCACGGTGCGCAGGAAGTTCCCCTTCACCCGCTCCTCGTTGCGCTCCAGGGACAGGAAAAAACCGGGCAGCCCGATGGTAAGGGTGCTGATCAGGGTGAGCTGGATGGGCTGAAAGGGATACGCTGCCGGCAGCAGCAACAGGATAAGGGACAGGGCAAAGGAATACAGGGTCTTCATCAGGAAAAGGCAGGCGGATCGGGTGATGTTGTTGATCACCCTTCTCCCCTCCGCTACGATCACGGGCATATGGGCGAAGTCCGAGTCCAGTAGGATCAGCTGGGCGGCATGGGCGGCGGCGTCGGAGCCTCCCGCCATGGCGATGGAGCAATCCGCAGCCTTCAGGGCGGGGATGTCGTTCACCCCGTCCCCCGTCATGCCCACGCTGTGTCCCGCCCGCTTCAGGGCATTGACCAATTGCTTTTTCTGCAGGGGTGTGACCCGTCCGAACACGGTATAACGCCGGCAGGCCTCGTCCATATCTTCCTCGCTCAGGGTAGAGGCGTCCACCCAGCGGTCCCCGTCCCGCACCCCCACTTTTCGGGCGATGGCGGATACGGATACCGGGTCGTCCCCGCTGATGACCTTAACCTGCACGCCCTGCCTTGCAAAGTAGGCGATGGTGTCCGCCGCGTTCTCCCGAACCTCCTCGCTGAGCACAATGAGCCCCGCGGCCCCGGCGATACCCTGGGCGTCGATGATCCCCAAAACCATTACCCGCCTGCCCTTTGCAGTGTTCTGCAGGGCGGCCTGCCGCACCCGTTCCCCGTCTATCCCCTCCGGAAGAAAGCCCGGGGCGCCCAGCACGATGGTGTTTCCGTCCCCGAAGCGGGCCCAGGAATGCTTGCGTTCCGAGGAGAAGGGCTGCAGGGAAACCGGCTCCTCGACGCCCACGGGTACCGCCCTGCGCAGGGCGTTCAGGGTAGGGGTATCCTCCGGGAACGCGCCCAGGAAGCGGGACAGTGCCTCCCGCAGCGCCCCGGGTTCCAGATCCAGGGGGATCAATTCTTCCAGCTCCATCTCCCCGGTGGTGATGGTACCGGTCTTGTCCAGGCACAGGACGTCGATGCGGGCCAGGGTCTCGATGCCGTACAGCTCCTGGGTGAGGGTGTTGTGACGCCCCAGCCGTACCACCCCCACCGCCATGGCCACGCTGGTGAGCAGGGCCAGCCCCTCGGGGATCATGCCGATCATGGCGGCCACCGAGCCCGTCACCGCCTCCGCCAGGTCCGCTCCCTCGACGACGTACTGTTTGGCAAACAGGGCCGCGCCGATGGGCACGATGATGACCGCCACGAAACGGATCAGCTTGTTCAGATCCTGCATCAGCATAGACTTTGGGCGCTTGATTTTCCGGGCGGCCCTGGTCAGCTTTGCGGCATAGCTTTCCTCCCCCACGTACACCAGCTGGGCAATGATGCGCCCCTCGGATACGTAGCTGCCGGACAGCAGCCAGTCCCCCGGCGCCTTGCCCACCGACTCGCTCTCCCCGGTGAGCAGCGCCTCGTTGGCCGCCCCCACCCCAAAGCGCACCACGGCGTCCCCGGGCACCTGATCCCCCCGCTCCAGGATGATCAGTTCGTCCCGTACCAGTTCCTCCGGGGGACAACTCCGTTCCTCCCCCTCCCGGATTACCCGGACCCGGGCCGCGTTCAGCAGTTTCAGGCTGCTGATGACCCGGTGAGCCCGCAGCTCCTGCACCGTGCCGATCAGGGTATTGGACACCACCACCCCCATAAACAGCATGTTGCGGTAACTGCCCACCTGGGCCAGGCACAGGGCCAGGGCCACGTTCAGCAGGTTGAACAGGGTGAACAGGTTGGCCGCCACGATCTGCCACGGGGATCGCCCCGCCGTTTTGGTCTCCTTATTGACGTATCCTATTGCCCGCCGTTCCGCCACCTGAGCCTCCGACAGGCCCTCCGCCCCGGTGGGGCGATAGTCCGCGGGGAGCGTTCCGGGAATCTTCGAAGCATTTTGCATTGGTGGATCCTTCTGCATCAAAAGTATGTACCCAATTATACCATGGAATTGGGGGGAGAAATGTTGAATGCATGTGGAAATTTCCGGGCGCCTTGCGCTTCTCCCATCCGGCGCCACGAAACATCCAAATTCAACCTAATACGTCTTGACGATAACCCATTTTACGGGTAAAATAATTTGGATATCCTGTTGCCCTATCAGGAGGCGCTATGTTCGACACCCTGCGCAGCGACATACAAGCCGTACTCAGTCGGGACCCGGCCGCCCGAAACGCACTGGAGGTCATCCTGTGTTACCCAAGCTTCCGGGCAGTGCGAAGGCATAGGCGCGCCCACTGGCTATGGCTCCACGGTTTTAAACTGCTCGCCCGGCTGGTTTCCCAGCGCACCCGCAAGCTCACCGGTATCGAGATCCACCCGGGCGCCTCGATCGGGCCTGGGCTGTTCATCGACCATGGCTCCGGGGTGGTCATCGGAGAGACCACCGTCATCGGCCGGGACGTCACCCTGTACCAGGGGGTCACCCTGGGGGGTACGGGCAAGGAGGTGGGCAAGCGCCATCCCACCCTGGGGGACGGGGTGGTGGTGGGCGCCGGCGCCCGGGTGCTGGGTCCCTTCACGGTAGGGGACGGGGTCAAGATCGGCGCCAGCGCCGTGGTGCTCAAAGAGGTCCCCCCCTACTCCACGGTGGTGGGGAATCCCGGCCGCATCGTCAAGCAGGAAGGCCGCAGGTACGCCGACCTGGACCAGGTGCACCTCCCCGACCCGGTAAAGGAGCGCATCAACAGCCTGACGCACCGCATCGCCCAGCTGGAATCCTGTATCCATCAGCTCACGGGCGGCGCCTATTACGATCGTACCGAACCGTCCAAGGAGGATACCCAACATGAAGATTTATAACACCATGACCCGGCGCAAGGAAGAGCTGGTGCCCATCCGGGAGGGGGAAGTGGGCATCTATGCCTGCGGGCCCACCGTGTACAACTACTTCCACATCGGCAACGCCCGCCCCTTCATCATCTTCGACACCCTGCGCCGTTTCCTGGAGCATGCGGGATATAAAGTCACCTTCGTCCAGAACTTCACCGATATCGACGACAAGCTCATCAACCGCGCCCGGGAGGAGAATACCACCGTGCCCGAGGTGGCGGAAAAATACATCGCCGAGTACTTCGTGGACGCCGAGGGTCTGGGCGTGGCGAAGGCGGACGTGCATCCCCGGGCCACCAAGCATATCGGGGAGATCATCCGCCTGATCAAGGCCCTGGAACAAAAGGGCCACGCCTACGCGGTGAACGGGGACGTCTATTTCGACACCTCTTCCGACAAATCCTACGGAAAGCTCTCCGGGCAGAACCTGGAAGACCGGGAGGCCGGCGCCCGCATCGAGGTGGACGAGGTCAAGAAAAACCCCATGGACTTCGCCCTGTGGAAGGCCCAAAAACCCGGGGAACCCGCCTGGAACAGCCCCTGGGGCATGGGCAGGCCCGGCTGGCACATCGAGTGCTCCGCTATGTCCATGAAATACCTGGGCGAGTCCTTCGACATCCACTGCGGCGGCGTGGACCTGATCTTCCCCCATCACGAAAACGAGATCGCCCAGTCCGAGAACGCCACCGGCAAGCCCTTCGCAAAATACTGGATGCACAACGGCCACATCAACGTGGGCGGCGAGAAGATGAGCAAGTCCCTGGGCAACTTTTTCACCGTGCGGGACATCGCCGCGGAGTTCGACCTGGAAGCGGTGCGCATGTTCATGCTTTCCGCCCACTACCGCAGCCCCATCAACTTCTCCCGGGAGCTCATCGAACAGGCCGACGCTTCCCTGACCCGGCTGTACACCGCCCGCGACAACGCCCTGTTCCTGCTGGACAGCGCCCCGGAGCGGGAAATGAGCGAGGCCGAAACCGCCTTTTGCGCCAGGGCGGAGAAGGCCGTGCTGGATTTCGACGAAGCCATGAACGACGACCTCAATACCGCTGACGCCCTGGGGGTCATCTTCGAATACGCACGGGACATGAATATTGCCCTGACCGACAAAAACGCCCCCTGCAAAGCCGTCCTCACCTACGCCCTGGAAAAACTGGCCGTCATGACCGACGTGCTGGGGATCCTCCGGAAAGAGCCCAATATAGCTCCCGACGAGGTCATGGCCCTGGTGCAGGCCCGGGTCGAAGCCAAGAAAGCCAAGGACTTTGCAGAAGCCGACCGCCTCCGCGCCCAGGTGATGGACATGGGCTACCTGATCGAGGACACGCCCAAGGGCCCCAAGGTCAAAAAAGCCTGATCGTAACGGCATGGAACGAAAAAAGCTGCTGTGGTACGATAGCCGCAGCGGCTTTTCTTCGCCCTTCTCCCCTGTTCCTGCCCCTGGATCCTTTTGGACCTTGCCATATCCCATCAGGCAAGGATCAAAAGGATCCGTGTGGGACCTGTTCCGCCAAACGAAAACATGCAGCGCCGGGAACAGTCCGTAAGAGATTTAACTTGACATACGGGTGGCGCGATGATACAGTTTTATTGGGAGCCGCAAGAAGCGGTTACTGCCCGGCAGAAGCCGGACAAGGAAGTACCATAGAGGTTTTATTCAATCGTCATGAAGGCGTCTTCGCACTCAGGGTGCGCGCATTCATGGCGTTTTTTTGTAGATGGGATCCATGCAGGAGGAGGCGGATGTGAAACAACCGATGTCCTATAAAAAATGGATGCTGGCGGGGGCGCTTCTGGCGCTGATCGGCGCATTTTTCGCCACCGGGTTGGGCGCGATGTCCTTCTCGCCCGGCACGGTGCTGCGCGTTGTGTTCAGCCGGATCCCGTTTGCGCGCGAACTCGCCCAGGAACCCAGCCGACTTGAATTCAACATGATCTGGAAACTGCGGATCCCCCGCGTACTCCTGGGGCTGATCATTGGGTCCGCGCTTGGCATATGTGGTGTTGCCATGCAGGCATTGGTGCGCAACAAGCTGGCTGATCCGTTTATCCTGGGCGTTTCCTCCGGGGCGTCGGCAACCGCCTCGCTGTTCATGGTATTTGGCGTGTTCTCCTTTTTCGGAAGGTACGCCCTTTCTTTGAGCGCCTTTCTCGGCGCGCTTTTCTCCATCGTATTCGTCTTCGCCATGGCGCATGTCAACGGCCGCATCAGCATCACGCGCATGCTGCTCTCGGGCGTCGCCGTGGCGATGATCATGGACGCGGTCACCAGCTTTGTCGCCGTCTCAGCACCCAACGCCTTCTCCGTCTACAACGTGAGTTTCTGGCTCTCCGGCAGCCTCGCAGGGGCCAAATGGGAAACGCTGGCGCTGCCCGGCGCCGTCATGCTCCTGTGCGGGACCTGCCTTATGGCGCAGCACCGCGCCCTGGACGTACTGGTTATGGGCGAGGAGGCGGCCGGCTCGTTGGGCGTTTCGGTGCGTTCGACGCAGCAGGCCCTGATGCTTCTGTCCTCGCTGCTGGCAGGAGTAGCGATTTCCGTCAGCGGGTCTGTCGGCTTTATCGGCATGATCGTCCCCCATCTAAGCCGCATCCTGGCGGGGTCAAGCCATAAGCGGGTATTGCCCCTGAGCGCGCTTCTGGGCGGCATATTGGTCGTATGGGCCGACGTGGCGGCGCGTATGATCGCAGCGCCGGAAGAAATCCCCGTGGGCCTGTTGACCGCGCTGATCGGCGCTCCGTTTTTCCTGGTGATCTTGAAAAAGCGCCCCGGAGAGAGGACGTGTTTGAATGGATAGAATCGTCGTGGAACGGCTGTCCTATTCCTACGGTGCGCGGCGCGTTTTGGAGGATATAAGCCTTCGGGTCCGGGCGGGCGCGTTTGTGGGGATCATCGGCCCCAATGGCAGCGGGAAGTCCACCATCCTCAAAAATATCTACGGAGCCCTTACCCCCGGCCGAGGAAAAATACTCCTCGACGGCGACGATATCCGCACTTTGCGGCGCAGAACCGTCGCGCAAAAAATGGCTGTCGTCGGCCAGGAAAACACGGTCCCATTCCGATTCACCGTCCGGGAAATCGTCTCCATGGGGCGCACGCCGTATAAGCGGCTCCTCGAGCCGGATACCCCCGAAGACGCGAGGGCGGTAGACGAGGCCATGGAAGCGCTGGGCGTCGCAGAACTGGCGCAACGGGACTTTTCGCAACTCTCCGGCGGCGAAAAGCAGCGCGTACTGATCGCGCGGGCTTTTGCCCAGCAGACGGATCTGCTGATTCTCGATGAGCCCACCAACCACCTGGACATCAGCTTCCAATTGCAGATATTCGAGGCGTTGGCCGCTTCGGGGAAAACCGTGCTCGCAGCCATTCACGACTTGAATCTGGCAGCGCTGTTTTGCACCGAAATCTACGTGCTGGACGATCAAAGCATATTGGCTCACGGGCCCCCGGAGGATATGCTCACGAGCGAGCGCATTCGTGCCGTATTTCATGTGGTGTGCAATGTTTCGATTTCTCCTTTCACGGGGAAAACAAGCATTCTCTATAGACCAAATACCATACAAACGGAGGGAACGTCACCATGAAGAAGATCATTCTCGCCCTATTCCTCGTCGGCGCCCTGCTGGGCAACTGCGCCGCGCTGGCGCAAGGGGATTTCCCACAGACCTATGACAACTACGGCCGCGAAATTGTGTTGACCAAGCGCCCGGAGAAGGTGATCACCGCGGGCCCCAACTGTACCGAGTTGTTCATCGCACTGGGCCTTGCGGACTACGTCATCGGCAATTCCTGCGACAATCACGCACAAGCCCCCCTGGACGTGTACAAGGACGCCTACGACAAGATCCCCGAACTGACCTTCGGCTATCCCACCCTTGAAGCAGTCGTGGGCAGCGGCGCGGATTTCCTCTATGCAATCGACTGGGTATTCGAGGGCGATTTCACCGCCGAAGCGCTTGAAGAATACGGCGTTGTCACATACGCCAACTCTGCCGCCAGCGTCGAGGCCATATTCGCAGAGATCCGCGACATCGGCCGCATATTCGGCGTTTCTGAGGAGGCGGAGCGTTTTATCGCCGACCAACAGGCGCGCATCGACGCGGTGACCGC
Source organism: Clostridiales bacterium (assembly GCA_012520375.1). Lineage (GTDB taxonomy): Bacteria > Bacillota > Clostridia > Christensenellales > Aristaeellaceae > Excrementavichristensenella. The sequence goes on along the minus strand of JAAYOH010000034.1, from coordinate 12,280 downwards.
CGCCGTCGAAGGCAAGGAACCCTTGAAGGTGTTCTGTTATGACTCGGATACCGGCAGCGGCGTGTACACGGCAGGCGGTCCCAACATCGAAACCGAGCTGATCGCCCTCGCAGGCGGCGTGAACGTTTTCGCCAACCTGGAAAAAGCGTGGATCGGCGTCTCACTGGAAGAAATCCTCCATCAGCAACCGGATGTGATCGTCGTGCATGACTACGACAAACCAACCGCCGAAGAGAAGATCGCCGCCATCAAAGGCGACCCGATCCTCTCCCAGCTGGATTGCGTGCAGAAGGACCGCATCGTCGTGTTGCCCCTGGAGAACGCGTTCCCCGGTTCACGCACGGCTGACTGTGTGGAGGTCGTCGCCCGCGGCCTGTATCCGGAACTCTTCTGACCATTTTCCCATCATCACGTCGTCGGGCCGGCGCGCTGCCGCCGGTCCGACGGCCATAGGAGGATGCAATGCAACGCAAACGCCGCGCCGCCGCACTGGTTCTCGCGTTGAGCGTGGCCTCGGTAACCAGCCTGGTCCTGTGCGTAGGCATCGGTCCGGTGTTCATCAACCCCGGGACGGTGGCGCGTATCATCCTGAGCAATCTGCCGGGCTTCAGTGAAAGGTTTCAAACGGACTGGACGCAGACAGAATATGCCATCGTCATGCTCACCAGGCTGCCCCGCGTTCTGCTTGGATTTTGCGTGGGCTGTGCGTTGGCCTTCAGCGGTGTATCGATGCAGACGCTCGTGCGCAACGAATTGGCGGATCCGTATATACTGGGCGTGTCCTACGGCGCAGCGGCCTTTGCATCGGTGGGCATTATTACCGGCCTCTTTTCCTTTATGGGCGTATACCAAAACGCGGTCAACGGCTGCATCGGCGCTGCGCTGTCCATGCTGTGTGTCTATTTCTATTCCTTGCATCGCGGACGCATGAACATCGACCAGTTGCTGCTGGGGGGGATCGCCCTATCCCTGTTCACCAAAGCGGTGGTGAAGGTGGTGGCACTGACCAACCCACAGGTCTTTTTGCACAGCACGTCTGGTTTTTGGACGCAGGGCGGACTGGCAGGCTCCCGCTGGGCGTATATGGGCTGGCCGATCCTGCTGATGATCGTTTGCGCCCTGCTTTTAGCCCTACGGTTTCGCTCACTCAACGCGCTTGTATGCGGAGATGAGACCGCGCTGACGCTGGGCGTATCGGTTTCGCGGATGCAAAAAGGGGTCATGTTGGCGACTTCAGGCATCATCGGCGTCACGGTTTCGGTCAGCGGCGGCATCGGCTTTGTCGGGCTGATCGCACCGCACGTCGCGCGGATGCTGGTAGGAAGCGACCACCGGCGCGTGTTTCCCGTAGCCGCGCTGATGGGCGGCGTGTTCGTTCTCTGGTGCGATGTGGCAGCCCGCATGCTTTTCGCACCGGAGGAACTGTCGGTGGGCATCGTCACGGCGCTGGTGGGCGGCCCTGCCTTTTTATGGATGCTGCGAAAAAAAGTGGTTTGACCGTGAAGGGGTAGCTAAACCAGTTTTTATGTGGTATATTGCATAAAAATGTTGGGAGACCAAGAAAATGGAAAAATCATCCGATGCGCGCCTGTATGAAAGATTAAAGGACCTGCCCCGCATGGGGCTGGCCTTTTCCGGTGGTGTGGATTCGGCATACCTGCTCTATGCGGCGCTGCGCTCCGGCTGTGTGGTAACGCCCTATTTCGTCAAGACGGCTTTCCAGCCTGGATTCGAGTTGCGCGACGCGCGCCGTCTGGCGCAGGAGCTGGGCGTAGAACTGAAGGAGATCCCCTTCGATATACTGGGCGTGGAGAGGGTGCGCAAAAACCCGGAGGATCGCTGCTATCACTGCAAACGCGCGCTCTTGTCCTGTGTTCTCGAGGCGGCCAAAGAGGACGGCCATGCATTCGTCGCCGATGGCAGCAACGCCTCGGACGACGTGGGCGACCGCCCCGGTATGCGTGCGCTGCGCGAAATGGGCGTTTGCTCGCCGCTGCGGGAGGCTGGGTTGACCAAGCATGAAATCCGTCGCCTTTCAAAAGAGGCAGGGCTTTTCACTTGGGATAAGCCCGCTTACGCCTGTCTGGCGACGCGCATTCCGACGGGCATAGAGATCACTTCCAAAAATCTGTCGCTTACGGAACTGGCCGAGGACGCGCTGGCGCAGATGGGATTTCGGGATTTTCGCGTACGGCTCTATGGCAACGCCGCGCGCCTACAGGTATCTCGGGAGCAGATGCCAAAGTTGCTTGCGCATCGTGATGAAGTCTGCCGTGCGCTGGGCGACTACGAGGCGGTATTCCTGGATTTGAAGGCGAGGAATGCGTGATGGATACACGGGAGATTTTACGCCGCGTAGCGAGCGGCGAAATGTCGCCTGAGGCGGCCCTCGCCGCGCTCAAAACGCAGCCTTTCGAGGATTTGGGCTACGCAAAGGTGGATCATCACCGCTCGATCCGTCAGGGCGCCACGGAAGTGATTTACGGCGCGGGCAAGATGCCGGAAGAGATCCTGGGCATCGCGCGGGCCATCCTGGAAAAGGGTGCAGAACGGGTGCTGATCACGCGCATGGAGCCGGGATCCGCCGCATACCTGCGCGATAATGGATTGCCCATTATCTACGACGGACGCTCGCGTATAGGCATAGCAGGCAGCCCTCCCGCGCCGCGAGGGAAGAGTTACGTCGCCGTTGTCACCGGCGGGACCAGCGACATCCCGGTGGCCGAAGAAGCGGCGCTCACCGCCGAGGCGCTGGGCAGCCGCGTGGAACGGCTATACGACGTGGGCGTATCCGGTCTGCACCGGTTGTTGGCACGGTTGGATCTGCTGGTGGGCGCGAAAGCGATCGTGGCCATCGCGGGCATGGAGGGGGCTCTGGCAAGCGTGGTGGGCGGACTTGTGGAAAGCCCTGTGATCGCCGTGCCCACCAGCGTCGGCTACGGAGGAAATTTCGGCGGATTGTCCGCGCTCTTGTCCATGCTCAACTCCTGTGCCAGCGGCGTCAGCGTGGTCAACATCGACAATGGATTTGGCGCGGGATACCTGGCCCACATGATCAACCAGATCGGAGGAACGGAAACATGAAAACGCTGTATATCGAATGCAACATGGGCGCAGCCGGCGACATGCTGACGGCGGCGCTGCTGGAATTGTGTGAGGATAAGGGGGACTTTCTCCACAAGATAAACGCCCTGGGGTTGTCGGGCGTCCACGTTGAGGCGATCCCCTCGGTCAAATGCGGCATTACGGGAACGTATGTGTCGGTTCGCATCCACGGCCGGGAGGAAGGATCCGTCGACGCACACGAGCATGGCCATGGACACAGCCACGAACATAACCATGAGCACGACCATGAGCACGGCCATACGCACCACCATGCCGGTTTTGAAGACATCCGCGCCTTGATCGCTTCCATGCCCATAAGCGACAAGGTCAAATCGGACGCGCTTTCCGTCTACGGGCTCATCGCGGAAGCGGAGAGCCGGGTGCATGGGCGTCCCGTGGAGGAGGTTCACTTTCACGAGGTCGGGACCCTCGATGCCGTGGCTGACATTGTGGGCGTATGCCTTCTGATGGAAAAAATCGCGCCGGATCGCGTCATCGTTTCCCCCATACACGTGGGCAGCGGGCAGGTTCGCTGTGCCCATGGCATCCTGCCGGTGCCCGCGCCCGCCACGGCGCATATCCTGCAAGGCGTGCCTGTCTATGGCGGCGCGGTGCGCGGGGAACTGTGCACGCCCACGGGCGCGGCGCTGCTCCGGCATTTCGCGGACGATTTCGGCCCTATGCCCCTCATGCGCGTGGAGAGGATCGGCTACGGCATGGGGAAGAAGGATTTCGAGGCGGCCAACTGTGTGCGGACCTACCTGGGTGAAGCGGAGATCGCCCCGGAAGAAATCGTCGAACTCTCGTGCAGCCTGGACGATATGACGCCGGAGGCCATCGGCTTTGCCATGGAGGCCCTTTTAGCCGCCGGCGCCCGGGACGTCTACACCGCCCCCATCGGGATGAAGAAGTCTCGTCCCGGCGTGTTGCTGACCTGCATCAGCTTGCCGGGCGACGCAAATCGCCTCACGCAGCTTCTGTTCCGGCATACGACCACGCTGGGCGTACGACAAACGGCATGTCGCCGCTTTGCGCTCGCCCGGAATATGCGCAGGGTGGAGACCCCCTACGGGCCTGTCCGCATCAAGGAAGCGCATGGGGCCGACGTGTTCAAACGCAAGTGCGAGTACGAGGACGCGGCGCAGGCCGCGCGGGCAAGCGATGTGCCCCTGGAAACGGTTTTGAACGCAGCATATCGGCAAATCGGCGCGGAAAACGGAGAATAACCGGGACGTTTTGAGTAATCGTTCGTTCATTGAGGGTAGTGGCCTGACATCGTGGCCACAGCCGTAACGCAGCCGTCATCTTGTCATCTTAACCGTGGCCCCTGTGGATATGTGAACAGCGCACAGCGTTGTCTATCATATCCACAGGGGCCGCATGGATCGGCTGCATGCCCGGGGCCCAAGGCCACCTTCATGCCCTGTTCTCCGACCCTCTCCCTTGCTCCTACCCGTGGGACCCTTTGCGCCTCGCCAATGCCTCAGCCAGCGATCGTGTATCCCGTGAACATCTCTCGGCGGATGTGAGCGACGAAGCATTGACCGCCGGAACAAAGCAGGTCCCTGAAGGCATGTGCCAACGGGTTATTCCCCGCAGCCCTTCAAATAGCCATCGATTTCCGTATCGCTCATTTCAGGGTACGTTTCCTTCATCCCTTGCCTGAGGACCTTTCCGTAGTTACAAGAAACGCATTTGAAGCTCTCGCGTCTCCTGGGCGCCTCGCTGGTGAACGTATAGGCCGGGATGCCTTCGATTGGCTCGAGGGATACGAGCTTCCCATACCATTTTGGAGTCTTCCCTTCCTTTTCTTGGATCTCCTCGAGTTGCTCCTTTGTAATGAGGTATGCCCGGCCGTAGGCCTTGCCGGCCTTCGTATCGTCAAGGAAACACACCGCGCTGTCTTTCCATGAACCCAGGCCGTAGTTGCCGTAGTACATAGGGTGGGGTATGACCACGGGCCTGGACCTCCTGGGCGGCGTGGTATCCCTGCAGGAAGGATATTCTTTGTCGTTCTTCTCGCACCATCCCCCGGCAATGTAGTACATGAGGCGTTCCTCCAACAGATTGGAGCCGTACGCCACATACCATACGAGCGGGCTTTCACTATAAGGTTGCTTGTCGATGGGGATCTCCTCCTTCCCATTGAGCGCCTGGTTGTAGACGTACGTATATGCATCCACACAACACAGCGGCGCAGTCCTTACCTTCACTGTCGTCCTGACGTAGAGATCGCCTTCGTCCTCCAGATGGTCGATCGCGGCGAGCTGCCTCGCGTTGACCCGGTATATCTCCCCCTTCACCTTCCCTTTTCCGGGTACGATCCCCGGAAAGCTGCCGATGTCAAACATCCTGTACCCGCTAAGTACGCCAACGCCCAGGGGTTCCAGGGGGGAAAGATACCGGCCGTGGTACCGTTGTCCCTTCATCAGGGTACCATAGACAAAGATAAGGTACCCTTCCGGAAAAAAGCCCACGATCTCCCGGAAATCCGTTTCATGGTTTTCGCCCCAGTCGAACACGAAACGCTCCTCCTCAATGTACCGTCTGTACGTGTCAACGATGGAGTAAATCATCAGGGTGAACTTGGGGCATAGCTTTGGATACCGATGCACAAAAGCCTGGACCCCCGCCCGGAGAAAAACTCTCATGGCCTCGATCTGCCCGCTCAGGTCTTCATACCCGTGCCCGCTCAGCTCCCTTGCGCAGCACCTCTCCAGCGCGGGCGCCAGGATGCTCTCTTCCCTCCTTTCCAGCAAATCCCTGTCGGCGAGAAAGGCCTTCATGATGATCGCCGTGGCCAGGTACGTGGGCATATGGCAGAAGTCTACCCTGGCATCCGATTCGATTTTGTAGGTGTCCAACAGCTTAAAGCTCCCGTCCCTGTCCTGAAAGGCAACGATGTCGGCAAATGCGTTTCGCCATCCGGGGTCCGCCGCGTCCGGTTCCCTGTCGAGGAAGGCATTCAGGAAATCCCGGTCCCTGTACAGAAGGCTGAAATCCGGCGCGTTGTGGTCCTGTCTGGTCAGTTGATACCTGTTCATGCTATCACAGCTCCCTTTGTTTGATAACCTTATTATAAGGGAACATGACATCTGAAAACATACAACGGGTGCGCCGTTTATCGGTAGTCCAGGTCTTCGATGATAAATTCAACCGCCTCCGGATCGATATCCAGTTCCCTACCGTCATCGCAGACGAGGCGATAGGCGCCATTTTCATACCGGATGCGGCCTTTCAGCTTTTTACCCTCCAGGAAGAAACTGCAGCTTTCGCCGCTCTTCATGAGATACATGAGGATCCCCTTACGAGACTTTGCCAACTCCTCGTCGTCGTTATAGCGCAGGTGCTCAGGTTCCGTCCGATATCCCCTTCCATCGGGGAAAAGCCTCTTCAAGGCGTGATCGGACAGCTGGGCCTTTACCCGGTCGCCTATCCATTGGATGATTTGGGCATTCGCGCTTCCGTCCTTCATGACCCGCGGCATATACACCGTCAGCGTATAAACCTCCGTCAGATTGAGGGGCAGGAAAACGGGGTGCAACGTAGACCTGTAATACCTTGTTCTGCCCCTCTTTTCTTCCGTTATCTGGACCGTCGTGCCCATAACCTCGATCCCGTCCCGGAGCGCTTCAAGGTCTTCCCGCAAGGTCCGCTCGCTTCCGATGTTGAGCTCCTCCATGATTTCCCGATTGGTATGCGGCTCATGGAGGAATTTGGCGATCTCAAACTGCCGTTCAAAGGGATAATCGTAAAACCGGGTGTTCTCAAGCTCAGACTCCACCGCCATTCCTTTTTCCCGCCGGAGAAAATCATAAAAGGCGACGGCGATCCTGCGCAGCGTCTCTTTTCGGCTCCTCGTTCCAAAGATATAGTCGTCGATCTCTTCCGTGCAGGCGTAACCGGACAGCCTCTTTTGAAAATTCTTCAGCGTGCGGCTTTCATTCCTGATTTTGATGGAAGCCGGTTTCTGATACCAGAATTCATCAAAGTGCTTTTGCAGGTTCTCGATGTCCATGTGCGTGTACTCCCTTCGCGATTCTAACCCATCTGCCTTGATCAGAGTTTCATCCAATACGCCCACTCGCGGTATCTCTCTTTGCTCTTGCTTAGTATACCACATTTGCCTTGATAATACCACTTCGCTTGGGTTTTTCGCGGTGTCCCAATGCAATTTGCCTGGAAGTAGCCGTCGTGAAACAAATCAGCATGCCTGACGAATAAGCCGTCCTCTGCCACATGGTGCGGAGGACGGCTTTTAATTGGATGATTTGCGTAACTTATTTGCATCTGCCCGTCGGGCGGAGATGGTATCGATTCCAGGATCCCCGAAATCGAGCGCCGCGGCTTTCCCTTTTTACACACCGGAGCGGACGACCCCATACCACCCGATCGGCAGGGAATCTGTCCGCCAAAAAAGATATAGGGAGAAACGCCAGTGCTCTATCGCGATACCGCGTTTGCGCCGCTCTTTTTCCCGCGGAAGATAAACGCCGCATATATCGCAGTCAACGGCGCAACCACGACCAGGCCAAAGCTGCCGACCATCGTATTGATCAAGGGACCTGCCACATATTTCAGGTTCAATATGTCGAGAATGGGCGTCCCCTGCCCCGCGAAATACATCAGCATGGACAGATAGTTGCCCGAATAGGCAAGCATCAGCGTTGTGGTCATCGTGCCCAGCACGCCGCGGCCGATCAGCATCCCGCTTCGCAGCAGCGCGGAACGGGAGATGTCGGGCCGGTGATAGCAGATCTCTTCACAGGACACCGCGATATCAATGCTCAAATCCATGAGCGCTCCGGAATTTGCCAGATAGACCATGCCGATATACAGGTGTTTTATGTTCAAGGTAAGAGACGTTTGCGACAGAAGCGGCACAAGATACGGCGCATCGCCGCCGTCGAGCTTGAACAGGTCCGTGAGCACAACGGCCGCAATGCATGTAACGACCGTGCCCGAAAGGGAGCCCAGCAGCGCCACGGCGCAGCGCCGGGTCCAACCGGCGACCAGCAAATCGATCATAGCCGTCAGCAGTACAACGGTGATCAGGGATGCCCACATGGGATCCACACCCCGAAGCAACAGAGGGATCAATACTTTCCAGACAATGATCGCCGTCCCCGCCAGGGAAATCAACGTGCCGCAGCCGATCACACCCCCGAACAGGATGAGCGCCAGCGCCATCACGGCGAACACGCCCAATTCCAATCCCGTGCGTTGGTGATCGATCAGCGTGACCGACAGCCCCTGGGCTGCTGTCTGTACCATGGCGCGTACGATATCGCCAGGGCGATAGAGCTTATCCTTGTCCAGCGCGGAATTGAGATAATTCGTCGCCGGTACGGTTTCTCCCTTATGCGCGCCGGTCAAAATCGTCACGATGCAGTTTTGTGTTCCGGAATATACGATGCCGATCGGGTATAGATGGTCGTTGTCCACATGCTCCACGCGCACTTTTTCCCGGGGAATGGAAGATGTCGGGTTGGTGGCGGCATCCGGCAGCAGGCACAATAAACCGCAAATCACAAGCATGACCAGACAAAAAATCCAGTTGCTCCTATGGCTCCTACGCTTTTTCATATGCACCTCATAAACAAGGCCGCCACGCACCGTGACGGCCTTGCAGCCTGTCTTCGTAATTGGTTACTGGCTGAGCCCCATGGCCTGCATGGTGCGGAAGAAGATGTCGGTATTGTCATACAGACCACCGAAAACTTCCGAGCCGACCCCGGTAGCGTACACAGGGATCTGTAGACCCGTATGAGAGTACGAGGTGTAGGACAGTCCGGCTTTGTTGTTGATGATGTGGGATACGGCCATGGACAGCGGTTCATAACCGCCGTAGAGGAACTCCTCTTTTTCGCCCAGCACGCGCTCATCCTTGTTCTGCATGCTCAGTTCGTAAGCCGCCTGAATCTTTGCCAGTTCGTCCTCGGTCAGGGTCAGGTCCTGCTCTTCTTTCGTGGTCAAGCCGTAGTACTTTTCGATCTCCACAAGCGCGTCCTCAAAAGAGGCGCCGTTATCCCGAAGGGTGGAAATCACTTTGTCGAATTCCGTGTAGGAGATCGTCTGGTTTGCCAGGTAGGCAAAGTGGGTATCGTATGCGGTCGTGGCGAAACCGATGGTCATGCCGCCCGTTTCGTGATCGGCGGTGACGATAATCAGCGTTTCCTCCGGATGCTCGGCGGCAAAGTCCACCGCCACCTGAACGGCGTCGGAAAAGGCGATGGTCTCAAGAATGCTGGTCGCCGCGTCATTGGCGTGGCACGACCAGTCGATCTTTCCGCCTTCGCACATCATAAAGAAGCCGTTGTCGTTGTCCAGTACGTTGATGCCTGCGGTGACAAAATCGGCCAGAGACAATACGTCCGCTCCTTCGCTTTCCATGCGGACGCGGTCGATTTCATACGTCAGGGACTGGGAATCCTGCAGGATCGGGCTGATGGCCAGCACGCGATCGGATTCGGCATTCAGACTGCGGATCTCTTCATTGCTGTTCACAAACGTCCAGCCGTTCGCTGCAGCGATATCGAACAGGTTTTCCTGCATCGTGGTTTCGCCGGTATCTTTGTTGGTCGATTTGCCGTCGGGATTGAGGAACCCGCCGCCGCCGAAGAAATCCAGTGTATCATTGGTGAGGCCCTGCACGGCAATATCATAATACTGTTTGCGACTTTCCACCTTGGCATAGTATGCGGCAGGTGTTGCGTGGTCGAGAGACACGCTGGTAATAATGCCGACCTCCATGCCGGCTTCCTTGGCGTACTCCGTGATGGGCTTGAACGCTTTGGTCTTGTCCACGTCGTAGTTGATGACGCCGGAGAGCGTCTTCTCGCCGGATGCCATGGAGGTGGCGGTAGAAGCGGAATCCGGGCAGAAGGAAGTGGCGTCATAGGTCGTTACCATGCCCAAGTTGCTGAAATCGGTAAAGGAAAGCTGTTCGGGCGTGGGCATGGGCGCATCCGGGTTTTCCAGTGAACCGATGTAATACTGTGTCGCGGTCACCTGCGGGTTGCCCATACCGTCGCCGATGAACATAAACACGTACTTGGGCGCAACTGCGGCATCGCCTGTCCCCAGCACCGGTACCGCCGTCAATACCAGACAGCAAATCAAGAGGATCGAGAGATACTTCTTCATGGTCTTCACTCCTTTTCTTGGTGTAATTGGAATATAACGGAGATATATTCGAACCGTGTACGAGCCGGTTTAATTCGTTGTAAAACACGGAAAAGGCTGGTGTGATCCGAATCAGATGCGCCCGCTGTACCCAACGGGCACCTCGGCTTCACCCGTTTCAAGTTGTAAGTATGGGGTCTCTTGAGTGTAACGTGTGCAAATACAGCCAACGCCAATGGAAAAGATGCGGCGGCACGTTTTTTGTCCCTCCGCATCCCCTTTGATATGCCCTTCCTTGAAGCACCTGTTTGCTTCTCGAGCTATGAGAGCCGCCTGTTTTTGATCAACAGCAATTTCCCCTCCCCCACGACGACCATTGCCCTTTTTCCAGCAATAACCTCATTGCTGATGCCATATTGATATTCGCATGGTATTTCCGCGTTCTCCAGCGGATATTTTGCATGGTAAATCCCAATGCCCTTCGCTGTCCCCGAAATGTTCAGGAGTGAAAAGCAGGGATAGGTATCGTCAATGTAGGCGGGTGCGTCCGACACGATTACCATTTCAGCGTAATCATCCACAATCTGCCCCTTTTTCCCCATCGAGTCGAGATACAGCAATATCGAAAGATTGCCGAGGGTATGGTCCAGTCGACCGCCGACGACGCCGATGAGCAGGAAGTCGTCAAACCCTCTTTTGATTGCTTCCTTCACGGCAAACACAGTATCCGTATCGTCCTTTTCCCGCGGCAGGATGATGGTTTCAATATCCAGACGCGGATTTTCGTGGGAATCAAAATCCCCTACGATGAGGTCCGGCTTGCTCCGCAGGCTGTCCATATGCCGCAAGCCGCTGTCGCAGAAGATGAAATAATCATCTTTTGCGAGATACGGCCGCACAGCCGCGGCATCCCTGATATCTGCGCCGCCAACAATGACGCAACGCCTCGATTTTTTTTCGGCCATCCGTTTGCCCTCACACTGATTTCAAATAATCTGCGGCACGAACCGTTGCCATGCCTGGGGAGGATCCCTTTGCGGCGTTCCCGCTGCCCTTTTTCCCCTGCTCAGCACGCTGCCCATTTTTCATGCCGACAGTATACCATGAATTTCGGGATAATGGGTAGTCCTGCAAAAATGATATATTCTCTCTCTTCCCACCGGATCATCTGTGCGCCGGGGGGACCCTGGATAACGGCGCCGCCCAAAGCGCAAGATATGGGCAGCTTGCCCTTGACCAAAACCGCCCATACAGGTATAATAGATATGTAAAGAAACGGAAATCTTCCAATGGTTTGCCCGTTAAATTCCCCGTTTTGAAAGGATGGGACGCATGTTTGAAATAAAGGGTAAATACGCCACAGCAATTTGTTACGCGAAAACGGTCGAAGAAGAGGCGATCGAACAGATCCGTGGGATGTGCGACCATGAACTGACGGAGGGATGCCGGGTGCGCATCATGCCTGACGTCCATGTCGGCAAAGGCTGCACCATCGGCACCACCATGACGGTTTTGGACAAAGTCTGCCCGAACATCGTAGGCGTGGACATCGGCTGCGGGATGTATACGATGAAGCTGAACGACGCGGATTTGCCCTTGAAAGCCATCGACAAGGCAGCCCACTTCATCCCCTCCGGGATGAATACATGGGAGAGGCGGGTCGAGCAGTTTGACCTGACGACCCTTCACTGTTTCCGCGACCTGAAGAATACCAAGCGGCTTGAGCGCTCCCTGGGCACCCTGGGCGGCGGAAACCACTTTATCGAAATCGGCCGGGCTTCCGATGGAACCCATTATCTCGTGATCCATTCCGGCAGCCGCAACCTCGGCAAGCAGGTGGCAGAACTCTATCAGCGGCTGGCCATCGACCTTCATATGGGAAAAGAGGATTTTTTCAGGCAACAAGAGGAGATCGTCCGCACCTACAAGGAGCAGGGCAGGCGATCGGAAATCCAAAAAGTGCTGAAAAAACTGGAAAAGAAGTATAAAAAGCAACCTCTTTCCATCCCCAAAGACATCTGCTGGCTGTATGGCCCATATCTGGACGACT